>JAYSRI010000169.1:0-4446 GCA_043721175.1 Alphaproteobacteria bacterium | reverse complement strand
CAAGGCGCGCTGCTTCTTCGCTGCGGGGCCGAATGTGAATCTCCGGACGGGTAAGATCGGCGGTTGATTTAATGTCGACTGCCCAGGGGTATTTGCGCAATTCTGTGACCATGCGCGCCGACGCAACTTCAAGTGTCGAAGGATCATCCGACGTGATATTGATATCAACCGAATTTGAGCCCCAACCACCACCAAATCCGGCACGGACACCAGGAATTTTAGCGATTTCTTTGCGCAAGACGTCCTTATACTCCGTTTGCGAAATGGTACGATCTTTGCGGTCCGCCATCGAAATAAAGAAGTTTGCGCCAGTCAAATCGCCCTTAACACTTTGTACGATTGTCTTCGTCTCGGGCCGGTCAAGTGCCACTTGAGCGACTTCGCGTGCGCGCTGATCTGCCTCATTGGGCGACAAACCGGGCGGCAAATCCACACTCATTTGCACAAAGCCTTGGTCAATGTCAGGCACCACTGTGAACTGAACGCCAGTAGCGGCGACAATTGTTCCGATGAACACCAGAATACCGGCACCCATGGTGGCCCAACGCCCCCATAACATCCCCTCCTTCATCCACAACACTGGCTTGGTGCGAACAGTCAGCATCTTGTCTAGGAAAGTGTAATAACCTTTCGCGGCGCCTTCAGGCTCTTCTTCGGGTGGCGAGCGTGTCAGAATAAAGGCGGCTATCAAAGGCGTTATCAGTCGCGCTACGAGCAACGAGAACAACACCGCGACCGCAACAGTCAAACCAAAGCTCTTGAAGAACTGACCAATCACGCCCGTCATCATCGAAACCGGCAAAAACACCGCTACGATGGTTGCTGTGGTTGCGACGACAGCTAGCCCAATTTCATCGGCGGCTTCCAGTGCTGCGGCATAAGGCGACTTGCCCATACGGATGTGGCGGATGATGTTTTCGATTTCGACGATCGCGTCATCGACCAAAATGCCTGCTACCAAAGCGAGAGCCAACAGGGTTATTTCATTGAGCGTAAATCCCAACATGTCCATCACTGCAAAGGTTGGAATGGTTGAAAGCGGGATGGCAATAGCCGCCAAGAATGTCGGTCGCCCAGCTTTCATGACAAAGGTTGCGACTCCGATAACCAAGGTCCCCAATGCCAAAACTGCAACAGTCGAGATGTGGATGGACGTAAAGGTGTTGACAATCCAAGCGCCTCCAAACAGCACGAAAGCTGTTATGCCTGCGACTGCAAATACGGGTCGCCATCCGCCAAGAAAGACCGCGACAACTAGGGTCGCCAATAGCGCACCTTCAAACAAGGTCGCCATCGACATGTCATAGCTTTCTTGCACGTAGTCGACGGGGGTGAACACGGCTTCGATCTTAATATCGGCGTTTGCGTCATCAATCTTTTTGATCGCTGCTTGAACTAGTTTGTAAGCCTTCAGCGAGCTCGCGGTTTTGGTGCGCAGCACTTGGAACATCGAAACAGGAGTGCCATTGTAACGGGAGACGCCGCGCATCTCGGTTGCTCCGTCGCGCACATCGGCCACATCGGACAAGCGCAATACCCGCCCCCCCGGCAGACCGATTGGCAGGTTGGCCAGTTCGACGACAGTTTTCGCCGACCCAAGCGCACGAATGGGCTGCTCGCCGGCACCAGATTCCGCCCGGCCCGCAGGTAAATCAACATTCTGGGTTCGCAGCGCACGGCTAATGTCAGCGGCTGTAACGCCAAAGGCTGTCAGTCGCGCCGGATCAAGGTCAACGGTAATTTGACGCTCCGCACCACCCCAACGCTCAACTTTGCCCACGCCTTTGACGGCTAGAAGCTCCCGACTAATCTCGCGATCAATCAACCATGAAACTTCTTCCGGGGTTAACTTGGAGGACTGAACCGAATAAATCGCCAATGGTTCTTGATCGTTAAAGTCAATCCGTGTGACTTGGGGTTCATAGACGTCAGCAGGCAATTCAGACCGGACGCTGGCGACAGCGGCGCGGGCATCATCTACGGCTTTGGCGATATCGGTTCCAATTTGCAGCTCGACAAATGTTTCAGACGAGCCAGTCCGCAAAGTTGTGCTTGATTTTTTCACGCCTTCGATTGAGGCCAACGCGCCTTCAATCTTGGTCGCCACTTGGTTTTCAAGTTCGCGCGGGGCCGCTCCCGGCATCCCCACCGTGACAATGAACGCAGGAAATGAAATGTCGGGATTAGAGTTGATCGGCAGTTTGAAAAACGCGCCAATTCCCATAACCGTCAAAACAAGGAACAGCACCACCGGAATAATCGGGTTCTTGATGGCCCATGATGAGATATTGCGCATGATGTATGCCTCAGTTTTTTGGCGGAACGGCGGGGGGAGGAGCAGCGGGGTTAGACGTAGCACCTTGTGGCGTTGGAACAACCCGTTGAGGGCTGACTTTTTCGCCTTCGGCTAGGAAACTTGAGCCGGAGGTCACGATGATCGCGCCCATTGGTGGACCGCTAATGATTTCGACCAATTTGCCTTGGCGTCCGCCAAGAACAACGGAAACCTTAGTCACGGTATCATCCGCTTTCAACACAAAGACCGATGCGCCCTCGGGCCCGTAAATAATGGCTGAAGCCGACACTGCCGCAACGCCGCGACTGACAGCGGTCGCTGCCCCGGTCAAGAAAACGCCTGCTTTGACGCTTGGATTGCCATCAAGTGTAAAGCGCGCGATGCCCGTACGCCGTTGGGCGTCTATTTGCGCAGGCAGTCGGCGCAAGATGCCATATGTCGGCGTGCCATCGGGCGCTGTAAACTGTGCAGCCATGCCAAGTGCGAGACGACCCAGATCGCCCTCTGATATCTCGGCGGCAACTTCAAGCGCATTGTTGGCAACAATCGTGAACATCGGTTGCCCACCTGCCCCCGCAATCTCGCCCACGTTGACGTTGCGCGCAATAATCAGTCCGCTAACAGGAGCGGTGATGACGCCATTGTTCTGGCGGCTATCGCTTTGCGCTTGTTGGGCAATCGTCACGTCCAGATCGGCGCGCGAGGCGGCAACCCGCGCTTGCGCTTGCGCGACAGATTGGCGGCGTCCATCGAGGAGCGCGTTGGCATCGCCGCGCGCGCTGCTGGCCCGCGACTCCAGTTGAACCAAGGCCGAGCGGCGCGCTTCGACGATGGCGGTGGCGTCGACGCGTTGGCTGCGCAAACGTGAGGCCGCCGCCTCGGCTTGGGCACGTCGGGCTTCAATTTGTTCAATTGCCAAAGCGCCATCACCTTTGACTGACAGGGCACGGTTATATTCGCTTTGTGCCTGACGTAGAGCAATTTCGGCTTGCTCGGTTGATAGCGCTGTTTCTTTTTGAGTGGCGGTGGCGCGCGTGAGGGCGAGACGTGCTTCGACCAATTGCGCATCCGCACCACGCGTATCAAGGCCGCTTTCCTTGGGTCCCGATTGTGTCCGGGCAAAGTTTTGCCGCGCTGCACTTAAGCCAACTTCTGCTTCGGCCAGTGCCGTCCTGGCGCGGCGCACTTGCGCGGAGAGCAATTCACTATCAGCGTTGATTTGGCGCGCGTCCAACCGTGCCAGCGCCTGACCTGCGTTCACGCGGTCCCCCGCATCGGCCAGCAGTTGTAGCACACGCGCGCCCGAAGCTGTCGGAAATACCCGTGCTTCGTTGACGGCCTGAACCTGCCCCGCGACGATGAGCCGTGGTGAAAAGTTCTGCAATTCGATGGGTTGAACTTCTACGCGTTGCAATGCGCGCTCACTGCCCTTGGCTTTGGCTTTCGCGTTTTCGCCAGCCTTTTCAGTCTTTGCATCCCCTTTTTTGTCATTACCTTTACCGCACCCACTGAGCGCAAGGGAGGCGGCAAGTGACAAAAACAAGAGTTTGGAAATTGACTTACGCGTCATTGGAGGCTCCGGCACGGCGTTTATTAGGCGTTCTTGTGGGGACGACTGGGAGGTGAATGGGGAATGTCTTGGTTTTATTTGACGTGATTGGTTGCATGATCGCGTTGGTGCCAAATGCCTGCGGTGCAGCGGCGGGGTTGAGATATCGCAAAACCAAATTCTTGAGCGCCGACGCTGCGGATTTAGCGCTGTAATCGCCCATGAATGCCAAACGAAGCCCCAAGCCATCAGCGGCAGCCATCAAAACGGCGGCGGCTTCTTCAGCGTCCAAGGTGGCGTCAACATGACCCATGCTCTGGCCAGCACGCAACAAATCAGCAACTTCGCTGCGTATTCTGCCCTCAGCTTCGCGCGCCACTTGCGCAAATTTTGGATTGCGCACGGCCTCGGCCATCAGTTCAGCCGCAAACGCAGCTCGGCTAGGGTCAGCATAGGCTTCTGCAAACTTTTCACATAATTGAGACAAAGCGAGCAAGAAGTTGTCCGAGGAGCGCACCGCGTCAAAAGCTAAAGTAGCCGAGCGACGCTCATCTTCTGCCATTGCTGCAATTATTGATTCCTTGGATGGAAAATAACGATA
>JAYSRI010000168.1:0-4448 GCA_043721175.1 Alphaproteobacteria bacterium | reverse complement strand
ACGTATCCCAAAGCAGTTTGCGAAGTGCGATAGCTCTTGTTCCCCAAGACCCGGCATTGTTTCATCGAAGCCTTCGCGAGAACATTGCTTATGCGCGCGCCGAAGCTAGCGACGCTGACGTTCTCAGCGCCGCCAAATATGCCAAAGCGTCTGATTTTATTGATGGATTGCCCAACGGCTTTCAAACCCTTGTCGGTGAGCGCGGGGTGAAATTGTCAGGTGGTGAGCGTCAACGGGTGGCTCTTGCCCGGGCTTTTTTGTCTAATGCCCGCATATTGGTTCTCGATGAAGCCACGTCTTCATTGGACACTCAGACAGAGCGCGATGTGCAAGTCGCGATGAAAGACCTAGCCAAAGACCGAACAACCATTCTCATTGCCCACCGTCTATCAACAATACGCGACGCAAACCGCATTTTGGTGTTTGATGAGGGCCGTGTTGTTGAGCAAGGCAATCATCGCGAACTCATCAAACTAGGTGGCGTTTATGCGAGATTAAACGCACTTTCTGTTGGCGATGGCTTGGTGGAATGACGACTTCAGTCGCGCTTGGTTTTACTGTCTCTATCGAGCGTGCAGGCGGGTTGACCCAATGTGCCACATGGTAGGGATTTTGCCCAACGCGCGACAAGCCGCAATTCGTTTGCCGATACGCGGTAAGTTGATCGCAAAGCACCGTTTGAAACCTGAAACGACTGATACATTGTGGGATTGTTGAAAGTTTGAGTTGAGGTTGCCGTTGTGCCATGTTGTGAAGCGGAGCCTTGAAATCCAAGGTCTGGAAAATAGGCTGCTGGAAGTTGCGGGCTGACGCCTGTTGTTCGAATAGCCAGATACTGGTTAAGGGTTGGCACTTTCCAGCCTGTTTGATTACACAATCTCGCTTGATTGATGCGATTCACATATCCGATGCTATTGGTCACAGCGTTTAGCTGGGAAGCCGTGGCTGTGGTCGCAGGACCCGGCTGGCCCGGAATATAGACTTGTCCAGGAACAGAATTGTCAACATTTGAGAAGGTCGAGCGGAAGTCAGTCAGCCCCGTCTGTGTCTTCACTTCCCAGAGGTCATTTGTTGCACGGTCCAAAGTACAACCCCATTCGTTAGGTGCCTGACCTTGAACGGGATTTGCGGGGCATTGGTTTGCTCCGGTTCCAGTACCTTCCAGTGACCCGTTGTAACATATTTTTGCGAAACTGGCAGCTTTCGAAGGGGTGGCGAAGGCAACAGAAGCAACGGGCAAAGCGCATATTAGGGACGCCACAAGTAACGATAATTTTGACATTAGAACCTCATCTTGTTTGAAAGTGCGCGAAAGTGCGGCACTCAAGGCTCAATTGTCCCCAATCCAAATGTAGTAGCGATTGAGGTTGAACCTTGATGAAGTCTTAGTCGTAGTGAGTTTCGTGTCGGTTCAAATTTTTGTGCAGTCAAACGACAATTCTGCTCGCAAAACTCAGCTACTGGCTCAAAAGCGCCGCCGCCTTGCCAATAACGTCCAAGCTACGAGTCCAAACGAGGCGCTTCCATTCGTCAGTCTCGGGGTAGAACGCGGCGCGAATGTCAGCTTGAATGGCGGCGGCTTGCGCTCCCTCGGGGTCACTATAGCAGTGCAGCCAGCTAGAGGCTTGGGTTGACCGGAACACACTCATGGGATCAATCGTGCCAAATTCGACCGCAACGCAAGCGCTCCAAGCAGGCGAAAATGCTCGGACTAGCGCGTGGTCCATTGTGCCTGAAAGATCAGCCGAAACGGACGTTCCGTCTTTAGTGGAACAAATTTCATCGCCCCAAATACTGGCTTGATTTTGATAGTGCTCGCTACCGGGTGCTGCTTCGGTGATAATTTCACCATGACCAAACGGGCCAAGGCCTGTGTGCATATCAAGAGACACAACTTTTGTAGTTCCAGCACAAGCGCTTTTCAAGAATGTGTGCAGGGTCAGGTTGGACCATGAGGGTGCTTTGCCACCATAATAAACACCTTTAGGGTACTCATACTGCCCGCCCGATAGGGCTGCTTGCAGTGCTGGAAAACCGTGGTCCGAGGCAAAGCCTAACAACCCCCGCTCGGCACCTTGCACAGTTTCAGCATCCCGTGTTGCCGGAGCGGCCCATTGTGATAGCGTGCCGTAATTGGCGTTGTGCGGTAACGGCTCGTCAAACGTCTCCAAGTAGTTGCGATTAAGATCGATGTTATCCTCGTTAAAGCGGGTGTCCCACGCAAATCCATACGCATTGTGGGCATGAATGAACACAACACGCATGGTCTTTGCCCAATGTCGCGCCAATCCTTCCCGCAACAAGCCAACTTGCACACCAGAGCCGCAATAACCTTCCGGTCCATGAGTCCCTGATATGACAACCAGCGCATGGGGGGTGTCAATTGATCCAAGTACCGCGCAGTCCATGAACAGATCGCGGCCCTGTGGCCCTTTGGCAGTGGGATGACGGACCGATGTTACAAGAGCGCCAGATGTGTGCGCGGCTTCGAGAAACATCGTGCGCGCTTGGAAATAATCCCCAGCAAAAAAGGCTTCCGGCGTTTGCGTCATGAGCGTCTATCCCCAAACCTCTGGTGTCGATGGATGCAAGATTGAGCCGTCATAATACAAACCCGGCTCGCGGTCCTTATCGAGAAGGAGTGGCCCGTCTAGGTCTGCCCAATCCGCGAATTGAGCCAATAAAACAGCAGGTGCCGTTACAAGGCTAGTACCCACCATGCAGCCAACCATAACGCGAAGGCCAGCAGCCCTTGCATCACGCACGGCCTTCAGCCCTTCCGTGAATCCACCAGTCTTGTCCAGCTTGACGTTGACGGCATCGTAATTCTGCAAAAGGTGCTCAATATCAGCACTGGTATGAAAGCTCTCGTCTGCACAAATCGCTATGGGAGCGGCGACCTGACCCAGCCGCGAATCCTTCGCTGCAGCAAAGGGTTGCTCGATGACGTCAATGTTCAAATCGCGTGCCTGCGCCAGCAACTCGGGCAAAGTCGTTTCGCTTAAGCCCTCATTGGCATCAACAATGAGGCGCACATCGGGGCGCGCAGTAACGACAGCACGAACGCGCTCAATGTCGTCAGCACCGCCAATCTTAACTTTCAAAAGTGGGCGGCCAATGGCGTCGCGCGCCGCTTGTGCCATCAATTCGGGTTCATCGAGTGAAATTGTAAATGCCGTTAACACGGGCTCAGGTTTGGCAAGGCCAGCCAATTGCCAGACACGCTTGCCAGTGGTTTTGGCAGTGAGGTCCCAAAGTGCGCAATCAAGTGCATTTCGTGCCGCACCAGCTGGCAACAGCAATTGAGCACTTTCGATGTCTATTCCAGCTTCGACACGGGGCCGTATGGCTTCGAGCTGAGCCACAACCGAATCGCTGGTTTCATTGTACCGTGCATAAGGAACGCATTCTCCCCGGCCAATGGCACCATGATGATTGAGCGTAACAGTGACAACATGAGCATGCGTGCGCGATCCTCGTGCAATACGAAATACACCGCGCAAAGCCCATGTTTCTTGCTGTATCATTAATTCCATAAAAGCCTCAATGTCGGGTACGCTGTGCGTTGAGGAACCATAAAGGCAGATGTCTGTTATGACCAGTCTCGATCAAATTAATGGGCGATTGCGTGCGAATGGGCTTTGCCATTAGAAGCTAGTCGTACTAGGCGTTTACGTGGATTTACGGCAACGTCACATCCTTTTGCAGCACAAGGCTCGGTTCGATTTGTCGTTAGTTCCCGCACAATTTGAGGTAGACACACGCGACGGTGTGCCGGTCCTAGTTGTGTCTGGCGACTGGACAATTGCAACAATTGGCCAGCTCGACGAGAGTTTGCGACCCTTGCGTGGTACTGACCACGCCAAGCCAAACACGGTTAATGTTGAGAATTTGGGTGACCTGGATACGGCAGGTGCATATGTTATCGAGCGAATTTTGTCGTCGGATAAAGCTGGGCAGTTCGCGATTATCGGTGAACATCGTGCGGCGGCTCGATTGTTAGTCGAAGTCACAAAACATGCAAACGACTGCGGGCGACCTATAGCAAGTCAAGGCGTTATCAATGAGCTGCTTGATCGGATTGGACGATCAGTCGTCGACATTTACAATGAAACGCTAGAAACGATCTCTTTTTTGGGCGAGACTGTTCTGGCTTGTGGTCGCGGAATTTTGAACCCAAGTCGCATCCGATGGTTGCCAACATTTGCAGTTGCGGAAAGCGCAGGTTTAAACGCTGTTCCGATTGTGATGACCCTTTCTTTCTTCATTGGGGCGGTCATCGCTTTTATGGGCAAGACAATATTATCCGACTTTGGCGCATCGATTTTCACCGTTGAGCTGGTCGGTTTTGCTGTGTTGCGGGAGTTTGGCGTTTTGATCACGGCAATCATTCTTGCGGGCAGGTCGGACAGCTCTTTTACAGCGCAAATCGGGTCTATGAAAATGAC
>JAYSRI010000167.1:0-1794 GCA_043721175.1 Alphaproteobacteria bacterium | reverse complement strand
CGCGAAGTCGCTAAAAACCGCAGCTGAAAACCGCCCAACCGTGCGTTGGGCGGATAAAAGGCGTGGGTGGCACTTTGTCCCGACGCCTGCAGCTTATGCCCGGCGTGCTACAACCATATAATTGATCCCGGTATCACGCCCCAAAGACCAGCGATCCATCAGCGGGTTGAATGCCACGCCGACAGGATCATCCAAACTAATCCCCGCCTCACCGCGCAAAGCGGAAACGATCTCGCTAGGCTTGACCAACTTGTCGTAATCATGTGTGCCCTCGGGCAGCCAGCGCAAAATACGCTCGGCACCGATGATAGCAAAAGCAAGAGCACGCGGGGTGCGATTGATGGTGGCGATGAACATCAAGCCACCGGGCGCCACAAGGCGTGCCGTGGTGCGCAGGAACTCAGCCGCGTCGGCCACATGTTCGACCACTTCCATGTTCAGGACAATGTCGTAAGGCCCCTCACCGGCTGCAAGCAATCCTTCGGCGGTGCCGTGGCGATAATCGATCTGAAGGCCGACTTGGCTCGCGTGGACCATAGCGGTTTTAATATTGGGTGCGGTTGCGTCCACGGCTGTAACCTGTGCGCCCATGCGTGTCATCGGTTCACTCAACAACCCGCCGCCGCAACCAATGTCCAATAGCTTCAAGCCAGTCAGCGGCGTTGCGTCAGTTGCCATCCTACTAAAACGCTCACACGCCGTATCGCGGATGAATTTCAGGCGCGTCGGGTTGAATTTGTGCAATGGTTTGAACTTACCGTTCGGATTCCACCAATCGTCTGCCATCGCCGCGAATTTAGCGACTTCGGCAGGATCAATAGACGGGGACGAGGGGGCGGCGTCCATAATCATGTCTTGGGTGGCTTTGGGCATTGATTTATTACCTGTAAAACAGTGGCGAGACATCACAACTCTTGACGTGTGCACAGCTGGACGCGATCACACACACGTCGAGTGTTTCTTATGGGTGAAATAGGGTGAGAGCGGTTCAATGTCACGTCTAGTAATGAAATTTGGCGGCACCTCTGTCGGCGATGTTGAGCGTATTCGCCGCGTCGCGCGACTTGTGGCGGCAGAACGCGCTGCGGGACACAGTGTCGCGGTTGTCGTGTCGGCCATGTCAGGCGACACCAATCGCTTAGTCGCACTAGCAGACGAAGCCGGTAGAGGCTTGTCCAGCGATCAGTTTGACGATGAATATGATGTCGTTGTTGCCACGGGTGAACAAGTCACCACGGGCCTCCTCGCGTTGGCACTACGCGCTATGGGCGTCCCCGCGCGCTCATGGCAAGGTTGGCAAATACGTGTAGCCAGTAGTGACGCTCATGGCAGTGCGCGTATCGATGGCATTGACGCCACCGCTGTTGCAGCCTCAATCGATGCAGGGGAAGTCGCCGTCATTCCTGGATTCCAAGGCGTCACCGCAGAAGACCGCATAACGACACTAGGTCGGGGCGGATCAGACACGTCTGCCGTGGCTGTCGCTGCCGCCCTCAATGCCATGCGCTGCGATATCTACACCGACGTGGACGGCGTCTATACCACTGACCCCCGCATGGTGCCAAAGGCCCAGCGGCTTGAGAAAATTTCATATGAAGAGATGCTGGAAATGGCCTCCCTTGGGGCCAAAGTGCTCCAAACGCGCAGCGTTGAGCTGGCCATGGCCAAGCAAGTGCCGGTGCGCGTATTATCCAGTTTTGTAGAGCCCGGAGACGATAACCCCGGCACCCTAGTTTGTGATGAGGATGAGATCGTGGAAAAGCAAATCGTATCGGGCATCGCCTATTCGCGCGA
>JAYSRI010000166.1:0-12252 GCA_043721175.1 Alphaproteobacteria bacterium | reverse complement strand
AAACCCTATATTTGGCATACCAATGATGGTGCCGAGGTCTTTATGGTGGTCGAAGGTCTTGTTGATATGCACTATAAACATGACGGCGTTCAGCAATGCGTTCGCCTAACGCCAAACGACATTTTTGTAGCGACTATTGGCGACGAGCATGTCGCACATCCAATAGGCCAAGCGCGGATCTTGGTGGTTGAAGAGGCGGAGTCGATTTAGTGTGCAAAGTGCACCCTAATCTTGACCCATCCCCCTAAAACTACCACAGCTGCGAACAACAATAATATCTGCTCAGGAAGCTTTATCATGACCGACATGTCTGCACTCTTTGAACCCTTGACCGTGCGCGGTTTGACGATTCCTAACCGGATTGCGATGGCGCCTATGACACGCTCATTCTCGCCAAACGGTGTGCCCGGGCAAAATGTGGCCGATTATTACGCGCGCCGCGCCGCTGCTGACGTTGGCCTCATCATCACAGAAGGCACTGTGACTGACCGCAAAGGTGCATCCAACGACGCCAACGTCCCCCGCTTTCATGGCGAAGATGCTTTGTCGGGTTGGGCTAAAGTGGTTCAAGACGTGCACGCCACCGGCGGCAAAATCGCGCCTCAGATTTGGCATCAAGGCATGATGCGCAAACCCGGCACCGGGCATTATCCTGACGCACCCACCGACAGCCCGTCAGGGGTCACACATACCGGCAAACAAGTGCTGGATGTCCCTACGGAGGAAGAAGTCTGGGACATGGTTCAAGCCTATGCACGCGCCGCCGGAGATGCCGCGAAACTGGGTTTTGATGCGGTCGAAATCCACGGTGCACACGGCTATTTGATCGACGAATTCTTCTGGGACGTCATGAACAAGCGCAGCGACCGATATGGTGGCTCCCTGCCACAACGTGCGACGTTTGCCGCCGAAATCATCGCCGAGTGCCGCAAGGCCGTTGGCCCGGACATGCCTTTGATTTTGCGTTTCTCGCAATGGAAACAACAAGATTACACGATCAAGCTGGCGCAAACCCCTGCTGAACTCGAAGCCTTTTTGGCTCCAATTGTTGCGGTGGGTGTGGACTTGTTGCATTGCTCGCAACGCCGCGTTTGGGAGGCCGAGTTCCCTGATGTGGACGGCGAAGAGGGGCTCAATTGCGCTGGCTGGACCAAGAAGCTCACAGGGGTTCCTACCATCACGGTAGGCTCTATCGGTTTATCAAGCGATTTTGCAGGTTCTTTCCGTGGCGAAGGGTCAGCCCGTGCGCCGATTGATAACGTGGTCGCCCGTCTGGAGAAAGGCGAATATGATATGATCGCCGTTGGTCGCGCTTTGATCCAAGACCCGCTTTGGGCGCAGAAGGTCAAGCAAGGCCGCACCGACGACATGCTGGACTATGACGGCAAGGCGCTGGCAACTTTGTATTGAATACAAACCGGAAAGGCGCGGGTAAGTCGTTGCCTTTGGGTTGCCAGTCAAATGCTTGGAAACAAGCACGTTTGTGCATACTTGCCTTGCGCCGCCTCCTAACCCGTGATCATGTGCGGGCAAATTTCGAATAAGGTGCCGTCAACGGCGCCGATCAAGGGGAAAACTAATGAGTGCTCTGTGGGGGTTGGTTTGGAATATTGTGTTCCTGGCTGGCATTTTGGTTACCGTGCTGACCATTATTCCTGTCGCCAAGGAAATGAACAATCACCCCAAGGGCCTGAAAGTGCTGTTCTTTGCTGAAATGTGGGAGCGCTTTTCCTATTACGGCATGCGCGGATTGCTGACGGTTTACCTCGTTCAGCATTTCTTGTTTGAACAAGCCGACGCCCAAAAGACATACTCATCCTACACCACTCTTGTTTACCTGATGCCTTTATTAGGCGGCGTGATCGCTGACCGTTTCTTAGGTACACGCAAAGCAATCGCTTTTGGCGCATTGGCACTCGTGGCGGGTCACTTTGCCATGGGCTTTGAAGGGAAAGCCACCACGCAAACCCTTACTTATTCTGGCGCGACCTACGAATTTGTCAGCAAAGGCCGTAACGACGATTATGTTGCGAAGCTGAAGATCGGCGATGCGGCCTACGAATATAAGGCCACAGACAAAGGCATTGAGCTCAAGGACCTGCCAGCCAATGCGCCGATACCAGCACTTATCCCAACTGGCAGCTACGAGCTCAAGAAAGTAAAGGGGCAAGGTCCGTTTCAGAATGTTTTCTATCTCGCTTTGTCGCTGATCATCCTCGGCGTTGGTTTCCTGAAGCCGAATATCTCCTCAATCGTTGGACAACTGTATCCGGCTGGTGATCCACGCCGCGACCCGGGCTTTACGCTCTATTATTACGGTATCAATCTGGGTGCGTTCTGGGCTGCCATTGTATGTGGCGCGCTTGGAACGGCGGTTGGCTGGTGGGCCGGTTTTGGCGCAGCGGGTGTCGGCATGCTGGCAGGATACATCGCGTTCGTGCGCGGCAAAGACAGCCTCGAAGGCAAAGGCGAGCCACCAAATCCAGAAGCACTGGCCAAGCCCATTTTGGGTCCACTCAATACCGAATGGCTGATCTATATTGGTGCCATTCTCGGTCTACCGTTGCTATGGTGGCTGGTACAAAACAACTCTGCGGTTGGAACTGCCCTTGCGATTGGCTCCGCAGCTGTACTTGCTTACATCATTGTCAATATGTTCCAATCCAGCAAAGAAGAGGCCGGACGGCTGATCCTTGCCTTAGTCCTAATCCTCGCGTCAGTGGTGTTCTTTACACTGTTTGAGCAAGCGGGCTCGTCGCTATCGCTGTTCACAGCCTCGAACGTTAACCTGCCAAATAATGGCTTTTGGAGCATTAATGCGCCCCAGACACAGAGTTTCAACGCGGGCTTCATTCTAATCTTTGCCCCGATTTTCGCAATTTTGTGGGTAAAGCTAGGCCAGCGCGGCCTTGATCCTTCGGCACCGATGAAGTTTGCGATCGGTCTGGTTCAAGTGGGGCTGGGTTTCCTTATTCTGGTTTGGGGCGCCAAGTTTGCCGATGGAAACGCACGTGTACCGCTGATTTTCCTCGCCCTCGCTTACCTTCTCCACACAACCGCAGAGCTGTGCCTCAGCCCTGTAGGTCTCAGCTGGATGACGAAACTCTCGACACCCAAGCTGATCTCGACACTGATGGCGACTTGGTTTCTTGGCTCGTCTGGTGCTCAATTCCTTGGCGGCATCATTGCTCAAATGACCGCGACAGAGACAGTCGCCGGACAAGTCACCGACCCCGCGAAGGCGTTGGCGACTTATACTGAAGTGTTCAACACGATTGGTTGGGTCTCGATCGGTATCGGCATTTTGCTGGCCCTCGCCTCGCCTCTACTAAAAAAACTAGCCCATGGGGTGAAGTAAAACAGGTAGGACCGCGCTGTGTCAGCTGCACTGTGTGTACTTGGCATTAAAATGGCGCAGCAGGCGCTGCGCCAGAGCGCTGACAAACTCCTAACGGTGATTGCTGAAACCAAAAATAGATTTTTGTTGGAGCACAAGAATTTTTGAAATGTGGGGCGCGGCATACCAATTCCGCTCTTTGGCGATAAGCGGCATTGGTATGCTGCGCTCCAATCGCCAAAATTTCGGCAAGCAGGTTTGTGAGCAAGCAGGCGCAGCAAGCGCTTCGTGGTCCTCACTCAAAAACCTAAAATTTGCCTTTCACCGATAGATACCAAGTGCCGTCTTTGGAACGCTCACGGTATTGTATGCGCGAAATTGCGCGATCTGGACGGCTTGATGTGTAGTCGGTTCGGACGCGGCTAAACGTGTTGCCTACTGGGTTCTCGACGCCAAACTCAATTGTAAGGCCTTTGATTGCCTTCGTTTCAATCCAAGCACCCCATTCACTGATGGTGCTCCACTCATAGCGCTGGTCGGGGCGATAATCGCGATTATGATTGCCGCGCCATATCCAAGCTCCAACCCGCAGTTTGTGCGCCGGTAAATCATAGCGCACATTGCTTTGGAACTGATTGCCGTTGCTGCCTGAAAAAGGCCGGACCTGATTGGTGATCGGATCCAGCAATTGCGAATCCCGCCAGCGATAGGAACCCTCTATCTCCAAGCCTTGCAATAGTGCGTCCAGTGGTATGGTCCACGACAGATTATAGCCACCCCAAGTTGTTCTCTCAGCAATATTGCCAAGGGCAACACCACCATTTCGAATAGGGATTAACTCTAATTTGTCTTCGATTTGCTCATATCTAATTGACGCATTGAGAACGCCCCGCTTTCCCCAACGCCGTTCCACGCCAATCGCATAATTCCATTTTTGCTCGGGTCGCAGTTCTGGATTGCCGCTGTTCTGATTACCATCGCCAACAGACGCTGAATCGGCGAATGCGCCAAAATCAAGTTGCCCCACTTCGCGGTCAATCTCGGCGCGGTATGTCCAACCGTCAGTCGGCTTCCAAACAGCTTTCACGCGCGGTTTAGGGTAGAAAAACGAACGCTCTTTGGCCGCGTCGCCAGATTGACTGATAGTTGACCACTCGCCTGTCAGCGTTGATTCTAATGTCAGCTTTGGCGATATGGTCCAGCTGTCGCTAACAAATGCTTCACGACGTGCTTCCTCGACTTGCGTGGCCGAAATGTCGCCTTGTTGAACAACGAAGAGGTTGCCGTTGCCTTGCGCAAATGCGCCAGAAAAATCCAGACTGTTAAACGCATACTCGCCGCCAAACTCGACTTGGTGAGACCCCAGTTTTCGTTTGAAAGTCCCCCGTCCCACGCGCTCCACCGTCAGGTCAGTCGACAGGAAACGACCAAATGATTTAGGAGAACCAATAAGATTGAACCCTGCAAGGCTGCCGTTTGCTTGATCACCTTGCTTTGACAGCAGCGCAATCTTGCCTGTCCAACCTAAAAGATCGCGTTCTACGTCCGCACCAACTTCCCAATTGGTCTCGTCGTTGGTTTCGCTACCTTGATCGACACGAAATGGCAGCAGCGCGCCCGTGCGAGTTGAAACATGGACCCAGTTGCGACGAAAAGCACCACGAAACCAATTCGCATTCACATTCAGTTTGTAGGCCCCAAAAGTTCCGTCTGCACCGAGGGTTAGCTTGCCAGATCGGAAACGGCGGCGATCGTCATTGGGGCCGCGTTCAAGATACTGCCCGTTTGGATTTTGAAAACCTTCGAAGCCAATGAAGTTCTCAACATTGTCATATTCTGTTTCGATGCCAGCCGTCACATTCAAAAGTCCCAAACGCGCGGTATAAGACGCTTCGAGTGACGGCAGAATGAAGCCACTGGACACGCCGTCCAATTGCAATGCCCAGGAACCCGCCGATTTAGCGTCAGACTTACGAACAACATTAACCACAAGCGTTTTACCCGGTGCGAGGGCACCTGCTGCTGCCCCTTCCAGCAATTCAATGCGCTCAACATTGGCAGCAGGAATCCGCGACAAGATTGACTGCAGGTTTTCGTTTTTAGACGTTGGACGCGCACCATCGATCAAGACATTGCCCGCCGCACCACCAAAACCGCGCACGTTGTCTCCGTCGTCAATGCCAAAGCCTGGCACCCGTCCGACCATATCAGCCGCCGTTTGCGGGCTATCGGCCGTGAAATAGGCAGGCAAGAAAATGCGCTTGCCATCAACTTGCTCGGGCAATGCTGTTGGCGCTGAAAGTGCGGGCGCCGATGTGCCGTCACTTTGGGCCAGCGCAAAGTTGGGAATTGTTACGTAGAGAACCGCAAATGGAATCAACGCGGCGCGCGCTCCATTTTGATTGATAAAACTCACAGCTGCCCCCTGCCCCAGTATTTTACTTTACTATCCATGCCCTGACTCACATCGAAATGCTTCTTAAAAAATAGTCATGAAGCAATTGTAACAACAACAAGTTTCAGCTGATCGACCGACAAACCGCAACGGGCCTCTTTGACAATATCTCGAGGCGGGTTAGATCGGTAACATGGGTTCCAATCATTTTCCTCATGTGTTCGGTGTAATGTGCGCGACGCTGGTCCAACTAACGTGTGCGGATCACGCGTTCGGGCAAACGGCGGGTACACAGCCGCCGCGTTTTCCGGCAACAGCCATAGCGCCACCCAGCATGGGCGCTGGTTTTGGTGACATCGCCGAACGCCTAGAACCCGCTGTCGTTGCGATCAGTGCCAAAGCACGCGCGCGAGGTGCTCCCGGTGACCGTATGCATCAAGGCAGTGGCGGATCAGCGACAGGTTCTGGTTTTATTATCGATGGCAGCGGGGTTATCGTTACAAATAACCACGTGATTGAAGGGGCCGATGCCTTTGAAATTATCTTGACCAATGGCACACGGCTGAGTGCCAATCTTATTGGGCGCGACAGCGAGACCGATCTAGCGGTACTGCGCACGACACAACCGGCTCGGCTGGCATCGGTAGCATGGGGCAATAGCGACCAAGCCCGAGTTGGAGATTGGGCCATTGCAATTGGATCACCATTTGGTCTTGGCAACTCGCTTTCGGTTGGCGTGATTTCTGCACGCAACCGCGATCTACAAACGGGTCGGTTTGACGACTTCCTACAAACAGACGCCGCCATCAATCGCGGTAATTCGGGCGGTCCGCTATTTAACGCGCGCGGTGAAGTGATTGGGATTAACACGGCGATTGTATCGCCTGGTGGCGGGCAAGGTGGATCGGTCGGCGTTGGATTTGCTGTGCCATCCAATCTCGCGCGCAAAATTGTAGCCGATATATTGCGCACAGGGCAGGCGCAGCGTGGATGGATCGGACTGCGCGCACGGCTATTGAGCGTTGACGAGGGCGGAAATGGACAAAACGGCGTGGTTGTAAATGACGTTGCCCCCCGTTCCCCTGCCGCTATTGCCGGACTGCGCGCTGGTGACAGGATTTTTAGTTGGGCCGGACAAGCAACCAACGACCCACGTGCTTTGGCACGCTTGGCCGCTGCTGCGCCAAGCGGCGCGAGAGTTAGGCTGGAAGGGTCACGCGGACGACAGCGTATTTTCGCCAATCTGGTTGTCGGCACACCGCCAACGGAAACGCGCACGCCCACACCAAGTGCTGCTCCGACGGCAACTGCGTTGGGATTAGGGCTGCGAGCGGCCACAGCACAAGACCGCCCAAAACTGCCATCAAATGTTACAGTCGTTGTGTCGGGCGTCGATACATTTGGCCCCGCGCGCACATTGGTACAAGCCGGCGACGGCTTAGTGGAGGTTCAAGGTCGCGCAGTTACCAGTCCACAAAATGCCCGCGCGGCATTAGAGGAAGCGGCTCGAAACCGCGACGCTGTGGTTATCCGCCTTTACCGTGACGGCCAAAGCATTTATCGTGCGCTGCGTCCGTCTCGTCGCTGACGGCAGGGCGAACTGGACCACAGAGGCTTGGCCGCTTATTCCTTGGTAGCAACGTAACTTTCCGCGCAGGCGATTCGGGAACCAGTATTATGTCAGACCAACCATCCGATGAGCCCTATGACTGGGGCAAAGCGCTTGAAGGCAAGAGCGAGCCCAAAAAACGTAGCGGCCGTCCAATCATCGCGCCTGAGAGCGACAGCCAGCGGGCAAATCGTAAACGCAAGAGTGTCGGCGTGTTGGGCTGGTTAATTGTGTTTGTCTGCTTAGTGATATTGGCAGGTGGCGCCGTTCTGGGCTGGATGTCGTGGTCATTTAACACCCAATCACGCAGCCAAGCCAGCAATGAACAAGGCCTCATCCCAATCGAACGGGATTTTGCGCCCAATCGAAGCAAAGCCAATGACGTATTGTTCCGCGTGGGCGGATCAGCATCGCTTGGCGATAAATTGATGCCAGACCTAGTTGCAAACTGGATGCGCGCGCGCGGCTATAGTGGCGTGTCCAGCGGCGAGGATAATCGCGTCATTACGGTGCGCGGGTCAAAGGGCGGCAAAGACTGGCGTGCCCTAATCGTCAAAGGGTCTGCATTTGGCGGATTTGAAGCACTAATTGCCGGTCGTCTCGATGCGGTCATGTCAGCCCGTCAGATCGACCCCGCAGAGGCCGACCGTTTGTCGGCTTTGGGCGATATGACAAGTGCTGCTAACGAGAAAGTCATCGGCCTTGATGCCAGTTTTGTGCTCGTTAACCGCGCCAATCCAATCAACAACATTAACGGCGACACATTGGGTCGGATTTTGGCTGGCGAAGTCACCAATTGGTCTGAGGTCATTCAAGATGGGGACGGCGAGATCGCTGTGAAATTGGAAAACCTTGGTGCTGATCAAGCAGCTAGCCCTGCTGGGAAGCTGCTAGGCGACCGAGAACTCCCCCAAAACGTGGACAAACTATCAGGCGAAGATGCCGTTGCCGATGCTGTCGGTCGGGATACGCGCGCCATTGGTATTACCAGACGCCAAAGCAGCGGCACAAAAGCATTGTCGGTCAATGAACGAAACGCCCGTTCGGTCGGGCCGGACGCATTCGCAATTTCAACTGAATCCTATCCATTTTCAGGCCGCGTCTATCTTTATGTCGGTTCTTCTGCGGAAGATCCTAGTGCGCGAGACTTTGCCGAATATGCCATGTCGCCAGCGGGCCAAGAGATTGTCGCGCGCACAGGCTATACACCACTCAAAATAACGCCAAGCAAAGTCGTGGCCCCGGTCGGTGCGCCGCGCGACTATCTGAATTTTGCCCGCGACGCTGAGCGGATCAATTTCGATTTGCGCTTCCACGATGGCGCCAACGAACTCGATTCACGTTCGCAAGAGGATTTGAAGCGCTTTATAGCTTACGTTACTAAGGAGCAAATTGACAAAAGGCGAATTGCTCTTTTGGGCTTTGCTGACAATGTGGGTGCTCGTGCAACGAATATGGGCCTCGCCCAGTCGCGCGCAGAAACCGTTGGCATCGAAATGGAGCGCCTTGGTGTGACGCCGGGTATTATTCGATCCTACGGCGACGCAATGCCTGTGGGTGCCAATGCCGAGGAACAAGGCCGCATTCGCAATCGCCGTGTCGAGGTTTGGTTATGTGCCCCCCCTGCGTGTCCCCTGGTTGATCTTGTATCGCAAGCCACAACCGGTACCCGCGAGATTCCGACAGGCGTCCGAATGGGTCCACCGCGCCCGACAGTGGCCGGGGAAGAGCCACCTAAGGGGTGAGGGTGGGTTTTTTGCATGATAATTAAAAGCATAAGCAAAACCTATGCCAGCTAAATCCAGCACTTTTGCCCGCATGAAGCAAGCCTTATTGGCGCAAGTGGCACTGATTCCGTCGGGAAGAATTGCCACCATTGGCGATGTTGCCGCCTCGCTCAATATCCCGCCGCGCCATGTAGCCTACATTCTGGCAAGCCTGACAATCGATGAGGCCGCTTTGGTGCCTTGGTTTCGTGTGGTACCAACAGGGGGCAAATTTCCCGTCGGCGCGAAGCAAACCGCCCGTCAAGTAGAACAACTTGGTTTATTGGCCGCTGAAGGCGTGATGCTGGACAACGCCAATATGATCAATGATCTTGAAGCCCACAAGATACTGCTGCCCGACACACATGAGCACACATTTTGGGCGGACGAGGCTTAAAGATCAAAGCTGGCTGGTTTTCCCAGCCCGCAACGCCCGCCAAGCCTCCAGCTTTGGGGCAATCCGCGCTTCGGCACCGTTGTCGGTTGGCGCATACAATTCCTGAGGGCCTAGTTCATCAGGAAAGCCGGACAGTCCCGAAACACCACCCTCAACATCAGGATCATATTGATAGCCAGCCCCGTAACCCAATTCCTTCATCAAGGCTGTGGGAGCATTGCGAAAACGTGCTGGCGGGCCAAGGCCAGCGGTCTCACGCGCGAGTTTCTGAGCGATTTTGAACGCAATATAGGTAGCGTTAGATTTTGGCGCGCAAGCCAGATGAAGCGTCGCTTGAGCCAAAGCCAGCTCTCCTTCAGGTGCACCAAGGAATTGATAGGCATCGCGCGCGCCAATGCAGACCCGCAATGCCGTTGGATCGGCGAGGCCAATATCTTCGCTGGCCATACGCACGAGGCGGCGCGCAATAAACAACGGGTCTTCGCCACCTGCCAGCATTCGCGCCAGCCAGTAGAGGCTGGCGTCAGGGTCGCTGGCCCGCACAGACTTATGCAACGCCGAGATCAGGTTATAATGCTCCTCTTTATTCTTGTCATAAGCAGGCGCACGGCGCTGAAGGAATAATGCCAGTGCTGCGGCATCTAAATCAATTTCAGTCGCACTCGCAAACACCTCCTCGACCAAGGTCAAAAAGTGACGACCATCGCCATCGGCAAAGTCCATCAGAATAGAGCGCGCATCTGTCGTTAATGGTGCAGCGCGACCATAATGTGTTTCAGCGCGAGCCAGCAGCGCCTCTAACGCATCATTGCCCAACGCCTTGAGAACAAATACCCGCGCGCGCGACAACAAGGCACCATTGACTTCAAAGCTGGGGTTTTCAGTTGTGGCCCCGACCAACGTGACGGTTCCCGCTTCGACATAGGGCAAAAATCCGTCTTGTTGCGCGCGGTTAAATCGGTGGATTTCATCGACAAACAACAATGTGCCCTTACCGGTCGCGCGCAAATGCCTTGCCGCCTCAAAGGCCTTGCGCAAATCGGCTACACCAGAGAATACAGCTGAAACCGACGTGAAAGCCAGCCCAGCCGCATCGGCGAGCAGGCGCGCAATCGTTGTTTTACCGACGCCGGGCGGGCCCCACAAAATCATGGAAGCCAAACGCTTTTGAACCAACATGCGACCAATCGCACCCTCTGGTGCCAGCAAGTGATCTTGCCCAACGACGTCTTCAAGACGGCTCGGGCGCAACAGATCAGCCAGCGGTCGTGGCGCGTTCTCGCTTAGCCCAGCAGCACCAAACAGATCGGTCACAAGAACAAGACTGCACTGATGCGCCTATCGCCGCGCTGGATGGTCACTTTGCCTTGTGTGCCGCCTTTTAAGCGGCCTTCGAGATCGCCAACTGAGGCAATTGGGGAATCGTTGGTATCGAGTACCACATCGCCCGGTCGCAGGCCCGCACGAGCACCCTCGCCCTCGCTGCTTACGCTGACAACGACCACCCCGACCGTGAACGGATCAAGACCCTGCTCTTCGGCCAAAGCGGGCGACAAAGTCGCAACAGTGACACCATCAAAACTGTGCCGTCCTGACAGCAGTTTAGGTGTAGACGTCCCCCCCGGTGGAGCGGATAAATTGCCCTGCCCTGAAACTGTTCGGCCTTGGCGCAGAAACGAAAACTCAACACGCTCACCTGGGGCACGTGTGGCGGCCTGGAAGCGCAAGCCACTGTAATCATTAACTGTAGCGCCTGCAAAACCGGTAACAATATCACCTCGCCGCAATCCTGCTTGCGCAGCGGCTGAGCCAGCAAAAACGTCAGTCACCAAAATGCCACCGGGCCTCGCTAGGCCCATTGTGCGGGCGATTTCAGCATCAACGGATTGGCCTTTAACCCCGCTCCAAGCCCGAATGACTTTGCCGTCTTTAACAGCACCTTCAACAACCCGCTTGACCATCTCGGCCGGGATAGCGAAGCCGACACCCGCTGACGTGCCTGAACGAGAGAAGATGGCAGTGTTCACGCCAACCAAATCGCCGTTCATATCAACCAATGCACCGCCCGAATTTCCCGGATTGATAGACGCATCGGTTTGTATGAAAAAGCTATAGTCAGTAATGCCAACATCTGTCCGTGCAAGAGCCGAAATAATGCCGCCAGTGACAGTCTGGCCGACACCAAACGGGTTACCGATGGCCAGAACTTGATCGCCAACTTGCGCGTTGGTGGTATCGGCGAATTTTAGCGCTGTCATCCGCTCCCCTTTGACGTCAATGCGTAAAACAGCGAGGTCAGTGCGCGGGTCTGTAAGGACGACGGTGGCCGGAAACTCGCGGCGGTCTCCGAGCACGACGACAAGTTCGGTTGCGCCTTCCACGACATGATTATTGGTCACCACAATCCCGTCGTCTCGCACAATCACGCCTGAACCCTGGCTTTGGCTCGCCCGGTCAGGGATACGAAACGCGCCACCAAAAAAATCGACTGCCACGCGGCCCCGCTGGATGGAGCGCGCATACACATTAACGACGGCTGGCGATGATCGACGCACGATGGGTGCATAAGACGAAATTGCATCAGCCTTGGTTTGAGGCACAATACGAGGTTGCGCAGGCACGCTCACTGGCGCGGGCGGCACTGGCGGGTTTGTCGCCGTCGCGGCGGGCGGACGAACGGCCCCGGTTACTGCCTGACCAACAAGTGGCACAGCTGTTACGAGGCCCGCACCCAATACCGAGGCGGCT
>JAYSRI010000165.1:0-4462 GCA_043721175.1 Alphaproteobacteria bacterium | reverse complement strand
GCGCGCGGATGTCTGACGCTGCCACCCCCCGCAGATTGGCGTTGGCGTTGGCAAATGATGATGAAGTGGCCGTAGCCGCGCCAATGATCCGCCATTCTTTGTCGCTCAGCCAAGACGACTTGATAGCGGTCGTCGAGAACAAGAGTGACGAGCATCGCTTGTTGGTCACGACGCGACCTGATGTGAGCGAAGCCTTATCCGCAGCACTTGTATCATTTGGGAATGACAAGGTTGTTGCGTCATTGATCGGCAATGAAGCAGCCAAAGTCTCGGATGCAACTTATAGCAATATTCTTGACCGCGCGGCACTCAACCCCGAACTCAATCGCCCCCTAGTAAACCGAAAATCCATTCCACCCGAACATCTTAACACGTTGTATGCCAGAGTAGACGCCGATTTGCGTGCCCAAATACTCAAAAGAAATGCTGGCTATAGCGAAGTGGAAATTGCCGCAGCATTGGAACGGGCCAAAACACAAGTTGCCATTGATTGTGGCGCTCTTCCAAATGACTTCGACGACGCTAATGCAATTGTCCAGAACCAAAAGAATAAAAACTCTCTCTCGGCTGCAAACCTTCCAGGCTTGTGGCGCGACAAGAAAGAAACCGAGTTTCTGATCTCGTTTGGTGCGTTGACAGGGTTAGACTACTTTCAATCCCAAAGTCTATTTGAGCTGAAAGACATTGATACCATTGCAATGGTCTGTCGTGCGGCGGCTTTTGAACGCGCGTTGTTTGTGACTATTGCAGTCCTCGTGTTAGGCGAAAACGGTATGGGTCAAGCCAAAGTTTTGGGCGACATGTATAACCAAGTGCCACAAGAAGCCGCCCAACGTGCTGTGCGCTTTATGAAATTGCGTGTGGGTACTTTGTCGCAAGCCGCTTAATCAAGACAATCCAACGTGCTTTTAGGATTTATGGTGCTTTGTTCGACAAATTGTCAGGACATTGCTATGAGGGAGAAAATCTCCCGAACCGGAATATCTTATGACACGGACAACCCCGCCGTTGACAGCCCAATCTTTGGTACCTCAGTCGCCGCCAACCCCATCCTGGACAACCCAATCTTGGCGTGCCCTTCCCGCTCGCCATATCCCCAATGATTATCCAGATGCCGATGCGGTTTTGGCTGTTGAAGCGCGCCTTGCAAAAAAACCGCCTTTGGTGGTCGCGTCTGAAATACAAAAACTCAAGGGCGAGCTAGCACGTGTGTCGCGTGGCGAAGCGTTCCTGTTGCAAGGGGGCGATTGTGCAGAGAGCTTTGCTGAATTTGAAGCGGACCGTATCACCCGCTATTTCCGTGTGTTCCTACAAATGGCCGTCGCGCTGACGTTTGCTGGTGGCAAACATGTCGTCAAAGTTGGCCGTGTTGCTGGCCAATTTGCCAAACCTCGGTCTGAACCAATCGAGACTATCGACGGGATCACGTTACCGTCCTATCGCGGCGACAACATCAATGGTGCAGCCTTCACAGCGCAGAGCCGGATCCCCGACCCTGAGCGCTTAATGGAGGCTTATAACCAAAGCACGTCAAGCCTGAATTTGCTGCGTGCGCTGGCAACGGGCGGTTATGCCGATCTAGAGAACGTCAATCGATGGAACCTTCGCTTTGCAAAAAAGCAAGGCAAAGCGTCGGCGGAATATCTCAAACTATGCCACCGTATCGAAGAAAGCCTCGAGTTCATGGACGGCCTCGGCCTTGCTGGTCCAGCAGGCATCGCCACCGATACAGTTGATTTTTTCACCAGCCACGAAGCACTTCTTTTGGGTTATGAAGAGGCCATGACGCGCCAAGACATGCTGTTTGGCTCAGGTGCTTATTACGACACGTCCGCCCACATGGTGTGGATTGGCGACCGAACACGCCAGCTTGATCATGCCCATGTCGAATTTTGTCGCGGCATCGCCAACCCGGTTGGCATCAAATGCGGACCAAGCCTAGACCCTGATGAGTTGTTGCAATTGCTTGACATTTTGAACCCGCAAAATGAGGCTGGCCGTATCGTACTGATTGCGCGCTTTGGCTCCGACAAGATTGGGGGCGCGCTACCCAAGCTGGTGCGCAAAATCCAAGAGGCTGGCAAGACTGTCGTTTGGTCATCTGACCCGATGCACGGCAACACGCTCAAAGCTGGCAACGGCTACAAAACCCGTCCATTTGAGCGGATCGTCTCAGAAGTCAGTGACTTTATGGAGATTGTACGCGCCGAAGGTGCTTACCCCGGTGGTGTTCATCTTGAAATGACTGGTGATGACGTAACCGAATGCACAGGTGGTGCAACGCCCGTGACCGAAGAAGCGCTGTCTAGCCGCTATCGTACCCATTGCGACCCGCGCCTGAACGCCGATCAAGCCATTGAGCTGGCGTTTACCATTGCCAACGGATTACGCGAAGGCCGCCAACAGCGCCGGATGGCTGCGGCAGGCTTATAGTGGGCCTTGCGGGTTAAGGTATCGCTTGAGCGCAAAGCCGTTGCGTGCGTTGGCGTCAGCAACAAACCACGCGATGCCACTGGTTGGCAGCTCACTGCGCATTTGGTCGACCTCGCTGCTGATGCCCTTTAGCCCTTTTGTGAACCATCGGGCCAGTTCATGCAGCCCAGGATCATGGGCGACTATAAGAACGCTCGACTTGTTTACTGCTTGAGCCGTTTCAAGATAAACATCGGGGGACGCTAGATAGAGCGTTCGCGTCAACCGTGAAGGACAATCAGGGAAACACCAATTGGCTTCTTCCCATGTTTGTGCAGCGCGAAACGCGGTTGATACGAGTGCGAGGTCAGGGCGGAAACCAGCTTGTTTTAAGCGCAATGCCTGTGCGCCAGCTTGAACCCTGCCATCAGGCGTCAACGTACGCTCAAAATCATCACGCGCCTCGTGAGGACGTACGGCCTTACCATGACGAAATAGTACCAGATCTGTGAGCATGTTACGGCCTGAATGTTTTGTATCTGCGATCATGATGTTCTAAGCCTGCCACAACACAAATACGAGACATAAAAATGCAAGACCTCTCCAACCTCGCCCAATCTGCCAAAGCCTGGCCGTTCGAACAAGCGCGCCTTTTGTTGGAACACGTTAACAAGACCAAGAAGACGGGGCCAGTGATATTTGAGACCGGTTATGGCCCATCGGGCCTTCCCCATATCGGCACCTTTGGCGAAGTCGTGCGCACCACAATGGTGCGCAACGCCTTTATCGCGCTGACAGACGGCAAAATCCCAACCCAGCTATTGTGCGTCAGTGACGACATGGACGGGATGCGCAAAGTACCTGAAAATGTGCCGAATCCAGATGCTTTAACACCCTATCTGCAAAAGCCCCTCACGGATGTGCCCGATCCGTTTGGAACACACGAAGGTTTTGCCCAACACAATAATGCCCGTTTACGGGGGTTTTTGGACAGCTTTGGTTTCGACTATTCGTTTCGCTCGGCTACAGAACTTTACCGTTCGGGTGCGTTTGATACGACTTTGTTGAAAGCGCTTGAAAAATTTGACGATATTATGGCGGTGATGTTGCCAAGTCTGGGCGAGGAAAGACGGGCAACTTATTCGCCGTTTCTGCCAATCTCGCCATCGACGGGCCGCGTGCTCTATGTGCCAATGAAGGCTATAGACGCTGGCGCTGGTACGATTACATTCGACGATGAAGACGGCACGCAAGTCACTTTGCCCGTCACCGGTGGCAATGTTAAAATGCAATGGAAGCCAGATTTCGGCATGCGCTGGGCCGCTCTTGGTGTTGATTTTGAGATGTACGGCAAGGATCACCAAACCAATGGCCCAATCTACTCAAAAATATGCCGCATCTTAGGGGCACAAGCACCTGTGCAATATTGCTACGAGCTATTCCTTGACGAAAAAGGGGAGAAGATTTCCAAGTCTAAGGGCAATGGCATCTCTGTCGAGGACTGGCTGAAGTACGCACCGGCTGAGAGCCTGTCGCTGTACAACTTCCAGAAGCCACGTACCGCCAAAAAGCTATATTTCGATGTGATCCCTAAAGCAGTGGATGAATACATTGCGTTTCTTGACGCTTATCAGCGCGAAGAACCTGCCAAACAGGTCGAGAATCCAGTTTGGCATATTCATGACGGTGGCAAGGTGCCCAGCCATGGCAGCCCAGTTAGCTTTGCATTGTTGCTCAACTTGGTATCGGCAGCGGGTGCGGCGAGCAAAGACGTGTTGTGGGGATTTATTGGTAAGTATGCTGAAGGCGCAAACGCTGTGGCCTATCCGCTGACCGACCAATTGGCGGGCTACGCTATTGCTTATTATCAAGATTTCGTGAAGCCATTCAAAAAATTTCGTACGCCAAACGACAAAGAACGCGCCGCGATGACCGATCTGCGCGCCGCATTGCTCGCCATCCCCGCCGACACCCGCGACGGCGACACCATTCAAACAACCGTGTTCCAAGTCGGCAAGGACCACGGTTTCGAGAACCTCCGCGATTGGTT
>JAYSRI010000164.1:0-12284 GCA_043721175.1 Alphaproteobacteria bacterium | reverse complement strand
GGCTGGGATTGGCCGAAAATCTGAGTCTCCTGGCGCTTCAAAAAAAGTGTGAACGTGCCTGCCGTGCCGCAGGGCAGCCAGAAAGCCCGCGTGCTTTTACACCACATTTGACTCTTGCTTATTTGCCACGGCACCAAATGTTGTTGCCGGTTTTGGCGTATCAACAACTGCTCACTTTGTTCGCTTCTCAAAGCTGGACAGCAGATCGATTTTATCTCTATTCGAGCGCCACGTCTGGTCCCGGACCCAGCCGATATCAAATCGAAGCCGAGTATCCTCTGATCAAATTAAATTAATATAATGTTGTCAGCCACTCGCCATTGCGCTCGATCTGTACCATAGGTGAAAGATCGCAGGCGAACGCAAGCCTAGACGATACGCGAAAGTTATCTCTTACATGCCAAGTGTCGATCTCTTGCAAAGTCCGGTCAACAACCAAAGCGACGGTAGCGTTCGCAGCAATAGCTTTGCCCCAACCCCGGGCGGCCTGAGCGAGCGGGAGCGCAATCGGTTTTCCGACCTGATGGAAAGGGTCGCGCAATTCAAGGATCGTGCAGCTTACGGGGAATTGTTTTCCTATTACGGTCCGCGCGTAAAGGCCTATCTTCTGCGCCTTGGCGCTGACGATGCGCTTGCCGAAGAATTGGCGCAGGATGTCATGGTGATCGTCTGGCGCAAAGCCGAATTGTTTGATCGCACACAAGCATCGGTTTCGACATGGCTGTTTAGAATCGCCCGCAACAAGCGTATCGACGCCATTCGGCGCACAAAAAAGCCTGAACTTGATCCCAATGACCCACTCTTGCTGCCGTCCTCACCCGTTGCAGCGGATGCACAGATATCGGGCGCCCAGCGTGACTTTTTGGTGCGCCAAGCGATGGTTGATCTACCCGAAGAACAAAAGATATTGTTGCGCCAGGCTTTTTATGAAGGCTTATCACATCGGGAGATTGCCGAACAAAGTGGGACGCCGCTTGGAACGGTGAAATCTCGTTTAAGGCTCGCTTTTTTGAAACTTCGCGCCAAATTAGATCACGACGTCTGATGATTCACCCAAGCATGATACAGCAAATCACAGAAACCGTTTTCGATAAACAAGGCAGTAAAAAGTAATGTTCGGTCGCAATTCCCAAATGATCGGTCTCCCGGCAGCGCATGGCGGGCAGCTAGACCCGTCACTGCTTCTGTTGAGCGAGACCCAAGCGAGCGTGCAGGGCGTTCGCACGGGCAATGCTGGAATTGCCGATAGCTTGGGCGGGGTTGAGCTTGAGAACGAAAGTCACGTTCCAATAAGTGATCAGTTTGTGATAGGCTTGTGGGCGAAAATTGATGCCTATGAGGCCAGCCA
The DNA here is from genome assembly GCA_043721175.1 of Alphaproteobacteria bacterium. Lineage (GTDB taxonomy): Bacteria > Pseudomonadota > Alphaproteobacteria > Caulobacterales > Aquidulcibacteraceae > Aquidulcibacter. Next base: position 10,936 of record JAYSRI010000164.1, on the reverse strand, counting down.
TGCGCGCGCGCGCGCTGCGGCACACGCGGCCGGCAGTGCGTTGCAAGAATTGCTGGATTTGCCCCAACCCTTGCGGGAATTATGCCTTGAAAGTGCTGGCCGTGGCGGCTGGACCTTTGCAGCACCGGGTGTAAAGTCGCTTTTGTTGGCTACTGGCGGGCGATTGCCGGCCAAATTATTGCGCATTGAGCCAGGCTTTGGTGCGCCAAATCACGATCATACTGGCACCGAATATACCTTGGTGATTAAAGGCGCATTCGAAGATGGGTCGGGACATTATGGTCCGGGCGATCTTTCCATCAAGCGGGCGGGCCAAATTCATCACCCGATTGCTGATCAAGGCGATGTTTGTTTTGCCCTCGCTGTGGAAGAAGGTGGCGTGGCATTTACCGGTGCTTTGGGCGTGTTGCAGCGTTTGTTCACGCGCCACTAAAGCACCTCGCCCTTGACCCTTTGGTGGCCACGTTTAAGACGTATGGCACGGCAGTTACAGCCTTAACGCACGCACGTCCGGCTCAGCCAGTTAGCGATGCCGCATGGAACAAGGGTAAAAATCATGAGCGACAAGCAAGAGGCTACTTCGAGCTATCCGTCCGGCAATTTAATGGCTGGCAAGCGCGGCCTGATTATGGGTGTCGCCAATGACAAATCGATCGCTTGGGGCATTGCCAGTCAATTGGCGGCTCAAGGTGCACAGCTGGCCTTTACTTACCAAGGTGAAGCGCTTGAAAAGCGCATGCGGCCTTTGGCGCAAAGCGTTGGCTCCACCATGATTTTACCGTGCGATGTGACTGACGACACAGCACTTGACGCCGTGTTTGCAACACTTGAGAAAGAATGGGGCCAGCTTGACTTTCTTGTCCATTCAATCGGGTTTTCCGACAAGAACGAATTGCGCGGGTCATTTGTTGAAAATACCACGCGCGAGAATTTTTTGCGCACAATGGACGTCTCGGTGTTTTCGTGGGTCGCTTGCGCAAAGCGCGCTGCGGCTTTGATGACGAACGGCGGGTCGATGATCACCTTGACTTATCTAGGTGCCGAACGAGTTCTGCCATCATACAACGTAATGGGTGTGGCCAAAGCAGGACTGGAAGCCGCGACGCGATACATTGCACGTGATCTGGGACCACACGGTATCCGCGTTAACGCCATCAGCGCCGGTCCGATGAAAACATTGGCAATGGCGGGTATTCAGGGCGGGAAAAGCCTCGTCAGCACAGGTCGGGCGTGGTCGCTGCTGAAGGAAGACACCAGCATGGAAGGCATTGCCGGCTGCGCCCTTTGGTTATTGTCAGACCTAGGTCGTTCAACCACAGCCGAGGTTGTCCATGTTGACGCGGGTTTCCACGTTGTTGGTTTGCCCGACGGGCTTAATGACACTTAAGTGTTGAACGGGGCGCAAGGGGAAGGCTATGCTTAGTAGGCGGGAGGCAGTCAAATGGCTTGGTCTGGGGCTTGCCAGTGCCAGTACCTTTTCCCCTGAAGTGGTCAATGCCGCGCGCCCTCGCATCACCACCGCCCGCCTCGACCCCTGGACAAGCTACGACGCCTATCTTGACAAAGCACGCACTGACTGGCGCGTACCAGGCCTTGGTGTTGCTGTCGTGCGTGATGGTGTCACGGTTTATGCCAAAGGCTTTGGCGTTGCCAATGTCGATACCGGCAGCGCGGTCAATGCTGACACATTGTTTAATATCGGCTCGACAACCAAGGCATTTACGTCGGCCGGAATCGCTATGCTGGTTGACCAGAAGAAGCTAGATTGGGATGCTCCGGTCCGTACTTATCTGCCGAGCTTTCGATTGGGGCCAGGCGACGCCTACTCCAGCACCAGCCTGCGCGATATGCTTAGTCATCGCACCGGATTGGGGCGTCATGATTTGTTGTGGTACAATAACAAAGACCTGACGCGCGAGGCATTGCTAGTGCGCTTGCCTTACCTAGAGACATGGGCCCCGTTGCGTTCTAAATATCAATACAACAATCTAATGTACATGTTGGCCGGGCATACGCTGGAGCGTGTCGCAGGGATATCGTGGGAGGAGTTTACTCATTCCACTATTTTTGCGCCACTTGGTATGGATCGTTCATGCTTGTCGTTTGAACACATGGCGCGTGATGGCAATTTTGCGCGCGGTCATAGATTGCGTCCCGACAATTCCCAATATTCAATTCCCCTTCGCCCTGAGGATCCGATTGGCCCCGCCGGAGCAGTCAATTCCAGTGTCAATGAAATGGCCAAATGGGTCGCGTTGCAATTGGGCCGTGGTAGTACCGCAAGCACGCGGTTGTTCAGTTCGGCGCAAAGCACCAACATGTGGGAGCCATTGATTTCAACAGGTGGCGTTCCCGCTAGTCCTGAATTGACGCGCGGCTTTTACGGGATGGGTTGGCGGATTGATGCTTATCGAGGCATGACGCGTATAGCCCATGGCGGCAATCTCAATGGTTTTGCGGCGCGTGTATCGTTGTTTCCAGAGAAGAACATTGGCATCGTCGCGCTGACCAATCTGGGCGCTAGCCCGTTAGCAGGGCATGTCAGCCTTGACGTCTTGGACAAATTATTGGGTTTACCTCCCGCTAATTGGTCTGCTCGCAATTTGGCACGTCGCGATGCCGCCGCATCGACACAGGCGGTTGATGCTGGGCCACCGCACATTCTAGGAACGGGTCCATCGCGATCACTTGGTGCATTCGCGGGCCGATATATGCACAAGGGCTATGGTGAGATGATTATCACTGTTTCGGGCGAGGGCTTGCGTGCCAGTTACAATGCTATGCCAATGAAACTGCCGCACTGGCACTATGACGTCTTTAATGCAGCCCCTGAGCGTGGCGAGGATAGTGATCTAAGCGACATCAAGTTTGCGTTTGTATCTGACGTCGAAGGTGCGATTAGCGCCGTATCAGCCAAAATGGATGAGAGCACGGACGCCGTAACTTTTGTCCGCGTATAGTTATTGCTTGGTTTGTTCAACCCGTCATGAACACGAAACCGTCGACCGTCATTTTAGACGGACGACGTGTTTACAGTTCGCGTTAAAGTCTATTCAGCAGCAATTTTGATTTGCGACAAGGCATCGCTGCGGCCAGTGAAATTGACGCTTTGCAAAAAGCGAATGCCATCTTCAGCAATATCGTCACCCACCATGTGATCACCCTCGGCCTCAAAGTCGGCAAAATCGACATACATCGCGTAAAACGCTTTGGTGCGATCAGTGATGATGTTGGCGTTCCAGAGGGTTTTGACCAAGACGCGGAAAATATTGGTCGCTTCTTTCATGCGCTCACGACGCTCAACGTCGGTTGCCAGCTCTTGAAACTGCGCCATGACGATATCGGCATCAAGACCGAAATCTTCATAAATCGTCTTCATTTGGTGGGGTGCCACCAGATTGAACAGTAAAGTCTGGAAGCAATGCGCGGCCCAATCTTCGATGATGTTATGTTCGGCGGCATCCAGCTTGGGAATGGTACGGTCAGCCCAAATCTTGCCAAACTTATGATGGAAGGCTTCGTCCGTCATCACCAATTGAGTCAAGCGGCGCGCGAGCGGATCATGCCATTCGTTATAGATCGTGGCAAACGCACCCATCGCGAGGCCCTCGATCAACATTTGCATGCCAACGATCTTTTTGTAGACCTCGGGTGCGTGGACAATATCAACCAGCAAGGTTTTTAGAACCTCACCGCATGGCAGTGGTGAACCCCAGCGCGCTTTGATATAGGCCGCAAAGGCCGCGACGTGACGAGCTTCTTCGCGGGCTTGGTTGGCGGCATATTCTTGCGCACCCGCATCACGCAACACGTGACAAAGCGAAGCTGACAAATTCAGTGCGCCCTGCTCACCATGCAAAATGGCCGACAATTGCCAGCGTGCCATTTCGTTCTTGAAGCGGATTAGTTCCAAGGGCTTATCGGCAAAGAACTCACGCACATAGGGGGTCTCTAAGGCCGGAACGAGATGATCTGGCATGATCGCTTGGTTGACCATATCAAAAGGTGCGTCAAAGTCGATGTACTTCTTGTCCATCGGATCCCAGAAGTGATCATGTGTGGCCGAGATGATCTTATCAAATGCAGTCGAACGCGTCGTGTGACGATCAATTTCCAGCAAAGCCGCAAAATCTGTTGGCGCAACAGCATCATAGAGTTTGTCTTTGGTGATATGTGAAGCGGTCATGGCTGGCTATTCTCCCGGATATGATGTCGTACGGTCTTGATCACCGCTTTGGTTTCTGAGCGTGGCCCAAGCGTCATAAAGGGGTGCGCCCAAGTCCGCTGACAACATGGCACAAAAATAATTAACCGCAACTAAAAAATGACGGGTGCGTCAGCATTCACATTCTGTTATCACTTAAAGAGAGTGAATATCGCGGTTCCTTGTTTCTGGCATGAAGACAAATGCGATAAGCAACGACACAATCGCGATGCCGACCGTATACCACATGCCCGAATACATATTGCCTGTCGTCGCAACTATCGCGACAGCGGTGGCGGGCATAAAGCCACCAAAGAAGCCTGTGCCGATATGATAGGGCACCGACAGCGCTGTGTAACGAATGCGAGTCGGGAACATCTCAACCAACGTAGCGGCGAGTGGTCCATAGAGTGCGGTCGCCGCCAAGACGAACACCATCATGAACGCGATAACTCTGCCATGGTCAATTTTCGCTGGATCGGCTTTGTCGGGATAGCCAGCGGCCTTCAGAGCCGCTTTGACTTTTTCACCAAAAGCCGTTTTGGCTGCTTTTTGTGCTTTGGTGCCAAGCTGCGTAATGTCGACGCTTTCCAGCGAGACTTGACCTATTTTAATGACAGCCCTGGTGCCCGTCGCGGCCACGATATTATCGTAAGAGACGCCATTATTGGTCAAAAAGCTCTTGGCAACATCGCATGATGTTGCAAAAGCATCGCGTCCATCTGGGGTCTTGCCAACAGGATTAAACTGCAGCGAACATTCTCCGGGGTTGGCGCTGACGGTGACAGGCGTTGCCATTTGCGCCGCGATCAACGCGGGATTGGCGGCTTTAGCCAGTTGATGCAGCGCCGGGAAAAAGCACGTGGCCGCGAGAACCATTCCGGCCAGCATGATCGGGCGGCGGCCAATTTTATCGGAAAGCCACCCGAAAAACACATACAAAACAGCGGACGCAAGTGTGACAATTAACAGCCAGATGTTGATGGTCTGAGGATCGACTTTCAATTGCTTCTCGAGAAAAACTTGGATGTAAAAGAAGCCTGTGTACCAGATAGCGCCTTGCGCCATCATAATCGCGAACAATGCGACAAGAAATAATTTGATATTGGTCCAATTGCCAAAGGCCTCACTTAAGGGCGCTTTCGATGACGTCCCTTCGTCCTTAATGGCTTGAAACATCGGGCTTTCTTCTAGCTGTAGCCTGATCCATAACGCTATGCCTAACAAGAATACAGAAACAAGAAACGGCAAGCGCCAACCCCATTCCTGAAATGCCGCTTCGCCCAAACTAATGCGCGTTATGAAAACCACGCCCAGCGCCAGCAATAGCCCCAGAGCTGCCGACGTCTGCACCCAAGAGGTGTTCCAGCCGCGCTTGTGGGACGGCGAGTGCTCGGCCACATAAATAACCGCGCCGCCATACTCGCCACCCAGTGCAAAGCCCTGACACACCCGCAAAAACACCAAGAGGACGGGTGCCCAAATTCCAATTTGATTGTAGTCGGGCAGAAAACCGACAGCGAAAGTTGAAACGCCCATCATCATGATCGTCACCATGAAGGCACCTTTGCGGCCTTTGGTGTCGCCGATGGCACCAAATACGACAGCACCTAGGGGCCGCGCGGCAAAGCCGACCCCAAATGTCAAAAGCGCAAATATAAACTGAGCGGCAGGGGGCGAGCCTGCAAAAAAATGTTGCCCCATGACCGACGCCAATAGCCCGAAGATGAAGAAATCATACCACTCAAACACCGTCCCGGCGGCCGAAGCAGCGACAACCAACTTTAGTTTTTGCGGTTCTACGACAGGTGCTTGCGCGTTCAATTGTTTGCTCCCCCAGGATCTGGCGCTTTACTTTTGGACTACCCGCGCGCTCCAATCAAGGCTGACATTCTGCCAAATTGTCAAGCCAGCGATAGCGGGCTTCTTGGCCCCAAAACAGCTTCAAATGCGTTGAGAGAATATCCCTGCACAAAGCCCCCATCTATAATGTGATGGACCCCCGAGACGTGCCGCGAGCCATCTGCTAAGTAATATTGTACCGCCGCACACACTTCGCTGGCATCTTTGGCGATACCCAATGGCGAAATGTGATCAAAGGCTTTCAGCAATTCGGGCCCATAATAGCCTCCAGGCAGTGGTACGACACTAGGCGCGACCACGTTGCACCTGATACCTTTTGCACCCAGCGCGATAGAAAGACACCTATTGATATTCAGCATCGCTGCTTTGGACGCGACATACATCATGAGGTCTTCGGTCGAGGCGTGATGTTCGCAAATATGCGAGCCAATCGACACTATTGAGCCACCCGGCGCCATGCGTTCGCCAATTTTGTTGCTGCACAATGCCATGCCCCAAACATTGGTTTCAAATACCCGCACAAACTCGTCGCGTGTATCACTATCGCTATAAACCCCCGCGTTGTTGATCAAGCCATCTATGGGGCCGAGCTTGTCTTCAATTTCGTCAAAGGCTGACATGACTTGATCGCTTTCGCGAATGTCACATTGGATTGCAAGGGCACCTGTTTCGTTCGCGATCAAGCTCTGATCGCGCATATCAAGTAGGGCCAGCTTCGCACCCTGCGAGCCGAGATGACGGGCCAATGCCGCGCCTAATCCGCGTGCGCCACCAGTGATTACAATCAGCTTATCGGCCACCGAAAACATCAACAAATTTCCTAAAGATTGAAGCGCTCACCATGAGTAAGCTCAACTGTAAGTGAAAGAAGAATTGGGTCAAGAAAAATCACGCTATTATCATTTCTCAACCCGTAGGTTCACATTTTGAAGGTCAAGAGTCGTGACGTTTTGGCGTGCAATATCTAAAAGTCTGGCACCCGTCCTAGGCGTCGCGCTTCAATAGCGCGCCCTCGCATAACATATCCGGAAACCTCCGACGGCTCTAAACGTAGCGCTTCTCGAACGTCAACGTCAGCAGCATCAAAGTTCAGTTGCTGTAAGTAAGCCTCGGCCCGTAATCGAAAGATTAGCGCATCATGTGGCCGCTTGGAAAGTGCCAGCGTTAAATCCTGCTGCGCTTTGATCCAATTGAGTTGTCCGGCATAAGCGCGAGCGCGGTCAATCAGAAGATCGACTTCTTCAGGCTTAAGTGTCAGGCCTGCATTTGCAGCCGCTAATGCGGCATCAAACGCACCAATCATTAGCCACGCATTGGTAGCTTTTGCCAGTAACAATGCCCGTTGATCGCTATCTCCGGCATCAGACGCCTGTGCCAGGGCCGCCAATTTCGCAGCGCCGTCGGCAATATCGCCATTAGCGATTTTCGCCACAGCAATGCAATGTTCAGCCAACGCACCACCACTTTGACTGCGCCAAATAAGACCATCTTCGTAGGCTTCTAGGGGTGCGATGCCAGTTTTTTCGATACAGGCTTGCAGCCTTATGGTGTCGCGCGGATCCGTTGTCGCCTGCGCGGCGGTCACATGCAGGACGCTTGCCAAAACGACCGCGATAGGCACTAGGCTTGCAGAATGTTGGGATGGCTTCATCGTGCGTTTCATCGTGAACGTCATAGGCAAAAATCGGGCGAATGGGAACTGTGATGCAGACTTTAATCCTTGGATGCGGCTATGTCGGCACCGCGTTTGGTTTAGCGATGCGCCAAAAAGGCGATGTATTTGGAACGTGTAGGACTGCCGAGGCTGGCGAGAGGCTGCAAAGCCAGGGTATCACGCCGATAATTTTTGTCGGCGAGCAGAGCGCGTTTTTGTGCGAAATCGCTGGGTGTTCGGATGTTGTGTTAGTAAGCATTCCCCCTAGCGACAAAGGTGACGCAGCCTTCACGGCGCTCCAGCTTCGGCTTAATGATAGTCGACCGCGCTGGATCGGCTACTTATCCACCACAGGCGTTTATGGTCAGCGTCATGGTGGATGGGCGTTTGAAGATGATCCTTTAACCCCGATATCCATTGAAGCGCAGCGACGCACCCAAGCAGAAGCCAATTGGCGCAGTCTGGACGCACCAGCCCATATTTTTCGGTTGCCAGGGATCTATGGGCCGAGCCGATCTGCTTTGGATCAAGTTCTCAGCGGTAAAGCGCGGCGCATTGATAGCCCAGGACAGGTTTTCTCGCGCGCCCACCGAGATGACATTGTTGGCGCTCTTCTGGCATCGATTGTAAGGCCAAACCCGGGCCGTGCCTACAATATCTGCGATGATCAACCCTGCGCCAGTGGCGACGTGATTGCCTACGCGTGCGAGTTGTTAAAGCGTCCAGTGCCCAATCTGGTGCCGCTGGATCGGGCCAATCTCAGCGAAATGGGGAGCCGCTTTTATAGCGAGTGTAAGCGTGTTTCTAATGCGAGGGCCAAGAGTGAGCTTGGCTGGAGGCCAGCGTTTCCGACTTACCGCGAAGGCCTAGCTGATTGTTTTCGCTAATATCCTTTATCGAATTTGGCGGCGCGGGCCAGACTGTGGCCTAGCATTAATGGCGGTAAACCGTGCGAGGCGTGTGTCATTTGCAGCATATAAATCCAGCGTGTTCGCACGTGCATCAAGGCGAACAGTTTGACGAAAGGCACTCAAAAGTTCAGCTTCCAAAATCCGAGCCTGCGGGTTAAGGCACGTCATTTTGGAACTAACAACGGGAGCAAGCCCAGCCACAATGCCACGCGCGTTCAGAATTGACGTATTAAAGCGGTTGCAGCCGGTGCTGCCGCTGATGTTACCATTTTCACGTAGAAATAGGGTTGGCAAACTAACAAGCAGTCGGTTGGTATTTGGGGCGATGGCGACACGCTTCTGGCGCGGCGGTTGCAGCGGATCAGGCACCAGTTGTGCTGTCGCAGTGACGAGATTTACTCCATTGATTTCACTTAAAATATAATCGCCAGACGCAATTGAACTTGCTGTCCTTTGTTGGCCTATTTTGTTCGCAGGAAGTAACGGCACAAGGGTGTAGATTGGGGTCCATTGTGCGATATGGTCGCCTTGAGAGTTATAAAAGGTCAATACTGAACCCGCGCGCGCAATATTCGTGGTGTCGCGCAGCAGACGCCAAGTGGTGTCTTGTGCGCGTTGTTGGGCTGGAGCGCAGCCCATTTCTGTGGCTATTAACTCACCAAATCCAATTATTTGGTTCCCAATACGGCGCGATTCTACCGACCCGCTTATCGTGTTGCAGGCCGTAACAACGTTGACAGAGCTAGCCGTTGAAAATGTCGCACGTGACTTGGAAAGCTGAGTATCACGCACGGGCCGACCATTGATCGCTGTGAGCGCATACTCGCCCGCAGGCACGAATTGAGCAACCGGTGTCGTGCCCACTCGATCAACAAGCATCGCGTTACCGCCGCGTTTGGAGCTGGACTGCGCAGCGCTGTCTGCCAGTGGAAAACTGCCAAACAAAACTAAGCCGACTGTAAATTTAGCGACAGACTTTCCTAAACCGGATCCCATGTAAACACGCCCGCCGTTGCCTCTAGTCCTGTAAACCCACCTGACAAAGCAGGCAGCCCATGTTCGATCATTGTCTCCGGTGTCCAGCCATCGACCCGGGATACACTGCGCACTGGCCGCGGTTGGTCAAATACCACAACTTCGTTACCGCGCACACCAAATATCTGACCTGTTACATGCGAGGCCGCACTGGCGCATAAACTGACGGCGAAGTTGGCGACTTGATCGGCACGCATCCGCGTTCGAATCCGCTCGACCCGTTTAGCGCCGGCTTCGTCTTTCACAGGAATGGTGGCGATCATACGGGTCCACGCAAAGGGTGCTATCACATTGGAACGCACATTTTTGAGGGCACCTTCCATCGCAATGATGCGTGATAGGCCCGCGACACCCATTTTGGCTGCGGCGTAATTGGCTTGGCCGATATTGCCGATGATGCCGCTTGTCGAGGTAAACAACACGTAAGCGCCGTCTTGCTGCTCGCGAAACACTTCTACGCTAGCGCGCGTGACATTGTACGCGCCGCGCAAATGCACGTCGATGACGGCATCCCAATCTGCGTCTGCTAATTTGTGAAACATGCCGTCCCGCAAAATGCCAGCCGGATTGATGATGGCATGGAGGCCACCAAATACGTCTTTAGCTTGCTCAATCATGCCTTTCACGGCTGCCATATCGGTAACGCTTTCCGAATTGGCCACGGCCTGGCCACCGGCAGCTTTGATCTCGTCGACAACGGCTTGGGCGGGACCAACACTGCCCTCATCGCCGCCTGCGACACTGCCACCCAAATCATTGACCACAACCTTCGCGCCAGCAGCTGCGGCCTGCAAGGCACATTCCCGCCCGATGCCGTTGCCGCCGCCTGTGATGAGGATAACTTTTCCATCGAGAATGCCCATGTCGTCGCTCCCATATTGTTTCGTTCTGACCACGTTAGCGCGACGGTGCGGGCGTGAAAAGGGCCTAGACCGCCGCGCACCCGAATCAACTTGAGATTTTGCGCACGATGCTTAAAAACGATAAGCTAGAAATATGCAGACTTTCAAACTCCCGCCCGATGACGATTGCACCGATGGTGCGCCCAAAAGCATTGATCACCGCGTAGATTACATGTTTGAAGATACCGACAAACTGATGTTTCACGACAACTACTTATGCTATAGTTGGGAAACGGCCGACAGCCCCATAACTGCGCGGGCTTACCTTGACGAGATCGCTGAGGTATCGCCCTGTAGTGACGGCTTAACATTAGCCCAACTCACCACCCCAGTATTTGAGCCAACTTTGCGCTATCTTCAGCGCCAC
>JAYSRI010000163.1:0-1799 GCA_043721175.1 Alphaproteobacteria bacterium | reverse complement strand
TTGGTGATCATGGCCTCATCAGATGACGCCCTCGCCGCTGATCTAGTCGCAGCAGCCAAGCATTATGGCATGGACGCGCTCATTGAGACCCATGACGAAGTTGAGGTTGAGCGCGCCTTGAAGCTGGACGCTGTGATGATCGGCGTCAATAATCGCAATCTCAAGACCTTTGTTACCGACCTTGGTACAACCGCGCGGCTCGCCCCAATGATACCGCCCGATAGAATGTTGGTGGCTGAAAGCGGCATCAATAGCAGTGATGATATCGCAACACTTACCAAAGCCGGCGCACACGCCTTTTTGGTCGGCGAAAGCTTGATGAGGCAAAGCGACTTGACTGCAGCGACGCAGGCGTTGTTGGGCCAGTAAAACCAATTGCCCTTTAAAGGGGGACTCGATTACGACGTCTGTCATCCCGCACGAAGCGCAGCGCAGATGCGGGACCTCGCCGTAGCTGAGCGCACAACAGCGACGAGATCCCCGATCTTCGCTTCGCTCGTCGGGGACGACAATGAAATAAGTATTTTGATTGCTCCGTGGTATAACCTTGGCTCTCGGATCGCCGATCCGCCCCTTTTCGCCGAGCGGATTACCAATCCGCGCTCCCAAAAAAGAGGCCGCGCACACGTAAGTGGCGCGGCCCTTGAGGCGGCCTCGGGGGGAGGAGACACCTTCAACGCATGGTTGCGATCAAAGAAGTGTCCGCAGCATGAGGCGTTGCTGCATTACAAAGATAGGGATGCTCTCCTCAGATTAAAAGGCATAGTTCGCCACATCTGGCCTGCAAAAACGCATAGCGGACCGTGACTGGGCAAACCGTGACGGCTAAGCGCCCTTCCAGTTGACTGCCTGCTCAAGCAAATACTGCCGGAACGCTGCAATCCGCTTGGATTTTCGTAGATCTGCCGGATAAATGAAAAAAACGTCTAAATTTGGCCCCGATTGGTCAGGAAATACCCGCTGCAAGTTGGGATCGGCTTGTGCCAGATAGTCAGGCAATCCTCCAATACCAAGACCAGCCGACACTGATTTTGTCAGCGCTGAAACATTGTTGATTGTGAGCGCTGCTTCACGTGGCCGATGATCTTCGCGACCCAAAGTCAGGATAAAGTCCAGCACCTTCATCGGATCACCACTGCGCGCACCATAGGCAATGATCCGGTGGTCGGCTAAATCTTCAGGTGTGGTAGGTGAACCATGACGCGCAATATAATCTCGTGACGCATAAAGCGACGTGGTGACCGACAAAATCTTGCGCTGTATCAAGTCTGCATGGGTTGCCTCCCACAAACGGATCGCGCATTCAGCCTCCAAAGTTGTGAGATCAAGCTCGCGATCATCCAACAGCAGCCGCAACGTCACGTCCTTATAAGCATCCATAAACCCGCCCAAACGCGGTGCCAACCAAGTCGCACCAAAGCCGATGGGGGCCGTAACAATCAGCTCACCTTGCGGTCGATCGCGTGCGTCTTTGAGGTTGCTCTCCGCGATGGCCGCAATGGTTGCCATTTGCCCGGTTGATTGCTGAAGAACCTTTCCCGGCCCCGTCAGGATCAGCCCGCGTGCATGTCGATGAAACAACGGCACCCCAAGCCCATCTTCAAGCGCCGCGATCTGGCGGCTGACCGCCGATTGCGAAAGCCCCACTTTGTCAGCGGCAGCGGTCAAGCTGCCTGTGTCGGCAGCTGCGTGAAAGGTTTTGAGTTTGTCCCAGTCCATGGCGGGAACGTGCCTTGAAATGGCGGCGCGGTCTAGTGTGTGTTTTCAGCGACAGTTTTAACCCGAGCCAACGCAAAAAC
>JAYSRI010000162.1:0-1800 GCA_043721175.1 Alphaproteobacteria bacterium | reverse complement strand
CAACAATTGTAAGCGGTCGAACTTGGCGTGTGTCGGCGGGCAACAGGGCGGCTTCTCCCGAGCCGCGGAGAGCCGTCAAAAACAGTCGCCAGAATTGGGCGATCCCGTCGATCACCTTGGTCGCCCCGCATCAGCGCCTAGACCAGGTGCTTGGGTTAACTTTCCCGCTTCTAGCCGCAACACCGGCGCACCCGATCTGCGCACGAGATCAAGGTCGTGCGTTGCAATCACAACGGTTGCGCCAAGTTTATGAAGCTCGATGAACAGGCGGATGATCCGCGCGCCCATATCAGGATCGACGTTTCCAGTGGGCTCGTCTGCGATCAACAACAAAGGTTTGCCCACGACAGCGCGCGCAATCGCAACGCGTTGTTGTTCGCCACCTGACAGCGTTTCCGGCAAAGCATCAATGCGGGCACCAAGACCAACCCAGCGCAACAAATCGTCGACATCTTCGGTGTAATCGCTGGTAGGGACGCCGCGCACCCGAAATGGCATCGCGACGTTTTCAGCAACCGTCAAATGGGGGAGCAAGCGAAAGTCTTGAAACACGACACCGATCTTACGGCGCAAATTGGGTAAATGATCGCGTTCCGCTTCACCGACATTGACGCCAAACATCTTGGCATTGCCAGACGATGGCCGCAAAGCAAGGTACATCAATTTGAGGAGTGTCGACTTGCCAGCCCCGGACGGACCCGTCAGAAAATAAAATCCGCCGCTATCGAGGGTAAACGATACATCACGCAAGGCTTGGGTGCCCGAGCCATAAGTGACTCCGACTTTATCAAAATGGACGATTGGCCCGCCTTGACGATAGCTCAGCGTGTTGGTTTGTTCATTCATTAGTAGACTCTTAAGCCGAATAAGCGCTTTTTCTGATTTGCGCTAGCCAAGTGATTCGTCCCCATATGTTACTCACATGCCCTGAATGTTCTGCCAAATACAGCGTCGGCGATGGTGCCATCCCGCGTAAAGGCAGAACTGTGCGCTGTGCCGCCTGCCAGCATACATGGCGCCAACTTCCTGATGATAGTGGTGATGCCTCCTTTGACCTCGCTGCTGCTGCAAAAAACATTCTCCCAAACAACGGCTTGCGTCAACGGCCAAAATCCGTGGCACAAGACCCTCTTGAACCCCATGCTCGTATGCGCAAACGCACGCATGACAAAATTGAGCTGGTAAACCGATTGGCTGTTGCGTTACCTTGGGCGGTGGCTACGACTTTTGTCATTTCAGGTGGTCTGATGGCGCTGAGTTATCGCACTGACATTGTGCGTTCTTGGCCAAAATCAGCCAGCGTTTTTGCCGCGATTGGTCTGCCCGCCAATCTTTACGGCATTGACATTGGCCGTGTGCAGGCCCGCCCGACCCAAGATGACAAAGGCCCAAGGGTGTTAGTTGCGGGTGTTTTGACATCTGTCTCACGAACCAATGAACCGGTACCCTACCTCAAAGTCGCTTTGATCAATGCAAAGGGTGAAGAGAAATTGGCGTGGATGGTGGATCCCGGCGTTGAAATTCTGGCTCCCGGCAAGGTGCATGCTTTCCAGACAGGCCGCGCTAATCCGGTTCGTGGCGATCTGACGGCGGTTGTGACGTTTGCCGAGCCACCGCCAAAGGTCCCTCGTGCCCCTCCGCCAGCACCAGAGCCACCGACTGGAAAATCGGGTTTAATGGGAGCCAAAGCACCAATTGCTACGCGGCCCACAATAGTGCAATTGCGCGACAAAGAGCCCGGAATTGATCCGGTGACAGCGCGATGAAGCACGACCTTGATATTCTTGTTAGCGCGCAAGA
>JAYSRI010000161.1:0-1800 GCA_043721175.1 Alphaproteobacteria bacterium | reverse complement strand
GGCGGCCATGCCCGGTGGTACTGGCCTCGATATTTTCGCCGCCAGTCACCCGAAAAGAATGTTTGACGTCGGGATCGCCGAGCAACATGCGGTGACATTTGCCGCTGGGTTGGCGGCTGATGGCATGAAGCCATTTGTGGCGATTTACTCAACTTTCCTGCAGCGCGGTTATGATCAGATTGTGCATGATGTTGCGATCCAAAAACTGCCAGTTCGATTTGCAATAGATCGGGCAGGGTTAGTTGGTGCGGACGGTGCTACACATGCGGGATCTTTTGATATTGGCTTCCTGGGTGCATTGCCTGGTATGGTGATGATGGGGGCAGGCGACGAGATTGAGCTTGCCCGAATGGTTGCCACCTGTGCCGCATTGGATGATTGCCCAAGTGCCGTGCGTTATCCGCGTGGCGAAGCATGGGGCCTCGCAATGCCGGATACACCACAAGTTTTGGAGATTGGCAAAGGCCGGATACTGCGCGAAGGTACTAAGATCGCGCTGTTGTCATTTGGTGCACGACTAGCGGACGCTAGCAAGGCGGCAGACCGCTTGGCCGCGATGGGTCTGTCGACAACGTTGGCGGACGCGCGTTTCGCAAAGCCATTGGACGAAGATTTAGTGCGCAGATTGGTGTGCGAGCATGAAGTGTTGATCACAATTGAAGAAGGCAGCATGGGTGGTTTTGGCGCGTTTGTGCTCCATTTTCTTGCCCGCGACGGCGCGCTCGACAAGGGTGTCGCGATCCGGACATTGACCTTGCCTGATGTATTCCAGGATCAAGCCAGTCCAAATGCTATGATCCAAGCCGCTGGATTGGGTGCCGATGGCATCGTAATGGCGGCATTACAGGCGCTTGGTTTGGATGGCTTGGGCCATCAATTGGACCACGAGTTTGCAACTCGCACTTCAGCTTAGCAATTCGCTCGACAATGACGCTCAAGTAAAAAAGGCGAGTTGCGAGGTCCCGATCCTTTTGCATTGTTGCGTCACTCTAAATCCGCCAGCAATTGCGCAGCCGCCAAGCGGCCAGACATTGCAGCCATGGGGATGCCGGGGCCAGGATGCACTGACCCCCCCGCTAGATAGAGCCCTGCAATCTTGCTTCGGGCGCTGGGCCGCATAAAGCTGTCGAGTGGACCATGGTTAGCGCGGCCATAAAGTGCGCCGCCACTAGCTGGAAAAAGCGTGTTGAAACCATCGGGAGCGGTCGTTACAATTTCCAATTGCTCAACTTCAAGTCCGCAGCGTGCCATTGAGCGCCAAGCCGCCTCGCGGGCTTTATGGCTTTCGCCATCATCGAATGACCGCGTATCGCCGTCGGCGGGTGCGTTTACCAACACAAGCAAGCGTTCAATTCCGTTGGCTGGTGCGAGACAATTGTCATCGCGATCTTGCGCACACACATAGATTGTGGCGTCAAATGGGAGCTGGCGCGCTGTGAAAACATCATCAAATTCCGCGCGGTAGTCGTTTGAGAAAAACACGTTGTGATGGGCCAATTCCATGCCTTTGGTTTTGGCCGCAACGCACCAAGTTACCGCCGATTGTGACCGTTGGCTGGCGCGCACTGGTTTTGATGCGTGCTGCCCGTCTCGACCCAACAACCCGCTTCCCAACGCAGACATGTCTCCGTTGAAAACAACGCAATCAGCGGCCAGTTGCTCGCCATCTGCCAGCGTCACACCGACTACTTTGCCTGCAGAGACATCAATGCGATCGACATGACAGTCAAATCGAAACTGTGCACCTTGGCGTTCGCCCAACCCTTGCAGGGCTTCTGCCACACGCGCCATGCCACCTTT
>JAYSRI010000160.1:0-1802 GCA_043721175.1 Alphaproteobacteria bacterium | reverse complement strand
TTGTGCCAAATGGCGGGCATTTATTCCTCGTTTCCTTTGCAGAGCAAGTTGTGCCAGTGATGCGTGCGTTTCTGGATGGGGGCGAAGCGTGGCAGGGTATCGGCGAGAAGCCAGTTGTGGCAGCGCGAAAGGCGGCTTGAAGTAAGACCACGCAGCGCCTGCTGCGCCCTTTTCTGCCAAAGTAATGCGCGCAGCAGGCGCTGCGCGGTCCGGCTTTTGTCCATGATCGCGAATATCCGCATTCACTTTGACCAAGACATGCGCCGCTATCCAGCCAGCGCCAACGGGAAAGTCGCACCTCAACCTCCTCACCTGTCGCGCCATGAAGGGCAGATTATTTGGCAGGATTTGCGCGTCGATCAATTCCAAACCGTCATCGCAGAAGAAGTTGCGCGCACTAACACCCAAGAGCTTGAATGGAAACTCTATAGCCACGACACGCCCGATGGTTTGGCGCAAGCATTGCTGGCCGCCGGATTTGAGCAACAACCCACCGAAACAATCATGGTACGAGAAGCCGACCTTGGCCCTGCCCCATATATCGCTGGACTGACTGTGAGCAAAGTCGCAACATTGGACGACGCGACAGCCGCTTTTGATCTCCTGCTAGACGTGTTTGGCAATAGCCGCGAAGCTAGCTCACAAACGTTGCTTGATCGCGCTTTGACCACTCAGCCCTTCTATCTAGGACGCTTTGAAGGCATTGCCGTTTCATGCGGTCGCCTTGACGTTCCTGATGGTTGCGCATTTGGTGGACTATATGGTGGCGTGACACAGAAGGACTATCGTAGACGCGGTTTCTACCGTCCTATCGTTCATGCGCGTTGCGAGGAGGCCAAAAGGCTGGGCTGCGCTTATGTATTCTCAGAAGCCCTGCCCACCAGCCGACCTATTCTGCAGGCGCTAGGGTTTGAGGCGTTGTGCGAGGTAACGGGATTTGTGTTTACGCCATCAATGTAGTCTACACCCAATATGTCTGAATTTTTTTCTCCTGACGACCTTCCCGCCAATAAACCCAACCGCTACGCCGAAGTTGCCAAGATGCTGTCTGCTGTCATCGCGGGCGAACCCAATCATACGGCACGCTATGCGACATGTGTCAGCCTACTGACACAAGCATTTGGCGCGCGCTACTTCTGGACAGGCTTTTACGTTGTCGATGCTGATAAGCCGCTTGAGCTTGTTGTTGGCCCGTATCAAGGCACATTGGGGTGCTTGCGGATACCATTTGGGCGCGGTGTTTGTGGGGCAGCGGCAGCGACTGGCCAAACGCGATTGGTGGCGGACGTTCACGCATTTCCCGGCCATATTGCGTGCGACAGCCGCTCTAACAGCGAGATCGTCGTGCCAGTATTTGACCGAGACGGCATATTGGCCGCTGTCTTAGACGTCGACTCCGAGAGCTTCGCCGCCTTTGACCATGAGGATCAGGCAGGGCTAGAGGCTATTTGCGGCCTTTTGCTAACCACCACTTAGAGCCCTTTTGTCACGCGGTCATGGGCCATGATGCTTGACACCACATCCTCAAGCTCGGCGAATGGCACCATGTTGGGTCCATCGGAAGGCGCTTTGTCAGGGTCTGGATGGCTTTCCATAAAGATAGCCGCAACGCCGACAGCCGCCGCAGCGCGCGCCAGATATTTGACCATCGTGCGATCCCCGCCCGAACTATCGCCCCGACCACCCGGCTGTTGCACACTGTGGGTAGCATCAAACACGATAGGCGCGCCAAACTCAGCCATCGCAGGCAGACCACGAAAGTCTGTCACGAGTGTGTTGTAGCCAAAACTAGCACCACGCTC
>JAYSRI010000159.1:0-12297 GCA_043721175.1 Alphaproteobacteria bacterium | reverse complement strand
GGCGATAGTCGCGAGATTCTTGGTTTTTAGTTTCAGCTGTCATTGGTTCGGTCTTACATAGTTGGCGCGCGCGATTGCGACAGCGCTTGTTCTGACTTGATTTTGATTAATAGTCTTGCGGCACAAGCACGCAATATCAGCGGCGAGAGCTCAGCTCTTGGCCGCGGTGATAATTCGGATCGCGATTGTGTTAATAACAGACATGCTCTCAGCTTAGACGATAAGCTCCCCATTGTTAAGCTACGAAATAGTCCCCGCACTGGATGTTTTACCCGTAACACATTCTAAACTTCCTGCCCGTGAAAGCCGGCTGAAGAAAAATACTCACAAGTATTGATTCAAAAAGCAATGCAACTTTACCGATAAATTCATTGTAAAAGACAAACATCTGAATAAAAAGAGTGTAAGCAAATTGAACATTTTACTACATCTTAACGACAATGCGT
Source organism: Alphaproteobacteria bacterium (assembly GCA_043721175.1). Classification (GTDB taxonomy): domain Bacteria; phylum Pseudomonadota; class Alphaproteobacteria; order Caulobacterales; family Aquidulcibacteraceae; genus Aquidulcibacter. Next base: position 11,851 of record JAYSRI010000159.1, on the reverse strand, counting down.
TAGCGGCGGTTGCGGGAGTGTTGAGTATCAATCTGGTTGCAAATTTCGGGGGCAGCGCATCTCAATGCGGCATTACTTACAAAGGACAATAACGTACAGCAAAGGTCGTGCTAAGGATTACATTCGCTTTGGCTGGCCCATCGTTGGTTTGATTGCATTAATCGGTATCGCTGTTCTCGTTCTTCTCTCGGACATAGCCCGTGATCAAGACAATACTTACAAGATGAACACGCGCAATTTTGTCGCGCAGTCGGTACAAAACTGGATAAACTCGAACTCCAGAATCTCAGGCGAATACGCGCTTTGGAATGACGCCTACGATAAAATTACGTTAGGTGATGATCAAGAATGGATGGCGAACAATTTATTTTCGAACAATTTAAGTGCTATATATGTTACTCGACCCAGCACAGACGTTCGCTTCGCTTTCATAAATCCAAGCGAAATCAAACAAACAGCAGACCTCACCGAGTTCGTGAATACTCTCGACCTAACTTCGCAAAGTCCCTACCAAAAGAAGCCTAGCGCAGAAACTCTTTCCATCGCGCCAAATGGCCTGCAATTGATCGACGGGAAGCCCGCAATTATAGCCGCTCAGCCTATCCGTCCTGATCAAAACTACAAGGGCAAACTGCCCTCCTCGACCCAACCGATCGATGTTGTTGTCGCGATCAAATTCATTGATAAAAAAATGTTAGAAGATTTGGCAACATCATTCGGGCTGGTGAATGTCACGCTGCATATTGGAGCCCGCACTCAAGACTTGTCGCCAAATCAAATTCAGCATGAACTTATTAGCACAAGTGGTGAATACTTAGGCTGGATAAACTGGGCGGATACGAAACCTGGCACGACCGCTTTTGCAAAGCGCGTCTGGCCAATTTTCATTGGCCTAATTTTGGTTGGGTTCATGACACTTCTGGTCACTTACCGTTTGCTATCAAACCAAGTCGCCATGTCGGAAGGAGCGCGTTTATCTGCCGAAGAAGCCAGCAAAACCAAATCGACCTTTCTCGCCAATGTCAGCCACGAGCTGCGTACCCCGCTCAACGCGATCATTGGCTATTCAGAAATGATCAAAGAAGACTGTATGTCTTCAGGTGCGGACCAAACTGCACAAGATGCGGGCAAGGTAATCGGCTCGGCCCAGCATTTGTTGGGACTGATCAATGACCTTCTTGACCATTCGAAGATCGAAGCTGGCAAAATGGATTTGAACCCCACCGAAACGCTACTGGCACCTTTGTTTGGCGGTATTGGGGACGCGTTGTCGTCGCTATTCACCAAGAACAACAGCCAGTTTGTTCTCAATGTCGACCCATCAGTTGGTGCAGCCATGGTTGACGGCATGCGCCTTAAACAATGCTTGTTGAACCTTGTCTCCAATGCTGCGAAATTCACTCACAATGGAACAATCACATTATCAGCCCGCCCTGTTGAGCGCGATGGCGCCGCGTTCATCCGCATATCTGTCAAAGACACAGGTATTGGCATGAATGAGGTCACACTTGGGAAATTGTTTGCGCCGTTTGTTCAAGCCGAGGCCTCAACTGCCGTAAAGTTTGGTGGGACAGGATTAGGCTTGGTTATCACCCGCGCTTTGATCGAGGCGATGGGCGGTAGCGTCTCGGTGGAGAGCACCATCGGCAAAGGTTCGCTCTTCACGATATTGTTGCCGCGCGGCATGGTGTGGACAAGCAATGGGGCGGAGACAATTGCCCCCGCCCAAAGCCATCAAGAGATCGCAGCCTAAGCCTTGATCATCGTGAACATAGCGATCTTGTTGCCATCGAAGTCACGAAAATAGGCAAAATACATGTTGGGTCCACGCGGGCCAGGCGGGCCTTCATCGGTAGCGCCCAGTTCGATTGCCTTGGCATAAGCAGCGTCTATTGTTGCCGTATCGGGCACTGACAATGATATCATCGTCCCATTGCCCGCCGTTGCAGGTTCGCCGTTACCAGCACCACCAATGGCTAACATCCCGGCACCATCTCGGCCAAACCATGTGCGGGTTTCGCTCGAATAGGCATCAATCTTTTTAGCACCGATAATTTCCATAACCGGCGCATAAAGCGTCATGGCTTTGGTGTGATCATTGGTGCCAATCATTGCATAAGCTACAAGCATTATCAGGTCGCTCCTAAAAGATTTCAAACAAGCCAGCAGCACCCATACCGCCACCAACACACATCGTCACAACACCCCATTTCACGTTTTGACCAGCAGCTTTACGGCGGCGACCTTCAAGCAAAATATGGCCAGTGCAACGCGCGCCTGTCATGCCAAATGGGTGACCAATGGCAATAGAGCCGCCATTGACGTTGTATTTTTCAGGATCAATCCCCAAACGGTCACGTGAATACAGGCACTGGCTGGCGAAGGCTTCGTTGAGTTCCCACAAATCGATGTCATCAATCGTGAGACCCGCGCGTGCAAGCAAACGTGGCACAGCAAACACGGGGCCAATGCCCATCTCGTCAGGTTCGCACCCTGCCACGGCAAAACCGGCAAAGCGGCCTAAAGGCTCAACTTTCTCGCGAGCCGCGACCCCCGCTTCCATCAGCACAACAGCGGCAGCGCCATCGCTGAGTTGAGAGGCATTGCCTGCAGTGATAAACTGGTCGGGTCCACGAATTGGCTTAAGCGATGCCAAGCCTTCTAGTGTTGTATCAGCGCGGTTACATTCGTCGCGATCAACAGTGTAGTCAACGATGGCGGTTTCCCCTGTTGCCTTGTCGACCACTTTCATTTTGGTTGCCATTGGTACGATTTCGTCGGCAAACTTGCCTGCGGCTTGAGCTGCCGCGATGCGTTGTTGGCTGCGCAATGAATATTCGTCTTGATACTCGCGGCTGACATTATAGCGCTTGGCTACGATGTCGGCGGTCTCAATCATTGGCATCCAAAGCTCTGGTTTGATTTCCAGCAAACGCTCTTCGCGGTAGTGGGACAAATTCATCGACCCGCCCATTTGCACCAACGAAATCGACTCGACCCCGCCACCAATCGCGCAATCGGCACCACTGGACGTGATATAATTTGCCGCCATGGCGATGGTTTGAAGGCCTGATGAGCAAAAGCGGTTGACTGTGGTTCCCGCCGTCGTGACCGGGCATCCTGCCCAGATTGCCGCATTGCGCGCAACGTTGCCGCCGGTGGCGCCTTCTGGTTGGCCCGCACCAATATAGACATCTTCAACCATGCCCGCATCAATGCCAGCGCGCGCAATGGCGTGCTGGATGGCGTGGCCCGTCATCGCTGCGCCATGGGTCATGTTAAACCCGCCGCGCATCGACTTGGCGAGGCCCGTGCGGGCAGTTGCTACAATGAGTGCTTCGCGCATGATGTTGGCTCCCTAAAGTTTATACTCTGACCATCGTCCATAGCGGCTATGACGCAGATGAAAAGCCCTATTTGCGCGCTGACCTTGGGGCAGTGCGCAGTGATTTGAACTCATACTGGGCAAATCAGCGGCAAAAGTGCACATAAGCGCGATGTACAGCGCCGCTAAACCCACGATGTTAGAATTCTTCGCCGGTGGTGGACTGGCAGGCCTTAGTGCGTCAGGAACTTTCGACACCATTTGGGCCAATGATTTTGACGCAACGAAAGCTGCCACTTATGTCGAAAATTTTGGGCCAGAACATTTTGTTCTCGCCGACATTCACGACATTGAACCAGACACTGTGCCCACAGCTGACTTGGCATGGGCCAGTTTTCCCTGTCAGGATTTGTCGCTTGCGGGCGACAGAGGTGGCCTGAACGCGAGCCGATCAAGCGCATTCTACGGTTTTATGCGGGTGATCGCGCAGATGCACACAACAAGGGTTGCACCAAAAATCATCGTGCTCGAGAATGTATCGGGCCTTTTAACGTCGCGAGGTGGAGCCGATTTTACGGCTGTCATCAACTGCCTTGCGGGGCTTGGATATAAAGCGGGGGCATTGGAAATTGACGCGCGTCTTTTTGTTGCGCAATCGCGGCTGCGGGTTTTTATCGTGGCGGTGCGCGATAACTTGCCCATTCCACCAGCCTTGCAATGTTCTGGTACATCGCCGTTTTTGACGCCCGCGATTGCCAAAGCTCAACGCGCTTTGCCGTGGGCTTTAGCGGCGCAGACGATCAATTGGCACTTGCCCCAGCCTGCGACGTCGCCTGCCTCGTTGGACGATGCGTTCGATAGCACTGACCAAAATTGGTGGGCGGAAGCACGAACATTGGGACTGATTGAACGCCTTTCGCCGCGCCACCTCGCAACCCTCAATGAGCTTCAGCGAGCAGACATCGCCAAGCTAGGCACAATTTATCGGCGAACCCGCACCAGAAATGGCGTCAAAAGTGCTATTGCCGAACTGCGTCATGATGGCATCGCTGGATGTTTGCGGACGCCAAGCGGGGGGTCGTCACGGCAATTTTGGTTGTTGGTTGAAGGAGAAAAAGTGCGTGCTCGCTCGATGAACGCGCGCGAAGCCATGCGCCTTATGGGTGTGCCAGATACTTATAAGCTACCCAAAAGCCAGCTGGCAGGCTTGAAAATAGCCGGAGATGGTGTGGCGGTGCCCGTGGTGGCTTGGTTGACGCGGGAATTACTGGGGAAACTCGTTTTTATAACTTGAGCGCGGCAATAATCGGACCGCCATTTTGACCTTGAACGAGAATTGCGGATTTTAAGATAGCGTCCGATGGCGGCGGCAAGGCCAAGTTGAGTGGTCTGCCGACATATGTCCCAAGCTGTGTCAGTTCTCGCACCACATTTGTATGGGGCAACGTCTTCCCGGTATTTTCGCCACGCTGAACGGGCACTTGGATTGTCCTTGGATCATAGCGCACCAGCCAGACTGCGGCGGCTTGATTTGGCTGACCACCGCTAAGGCTAATTTGACCGAGCCTCGACGTCAGATTGGGCACATTGGTTGACCGTGCGGTTTGAGCGGAGATGCGGTCAACATCGCCCAACCGCACACCCACAGTATCGGCGCGGCCGTTAATGACCATTTGGGGCGTGTAGAGATTGCGTAGCCCAAGCCCGCGCACATAGTCGCGCTGGCGTTGCGTATTGGCGCGGCTGGCAAATGTATCGCGCCACCCCAGATAATCCCAATATGTGACGCCAAAACTCAAAGCCAGCACGTCGGGACGCTTTGCTAAAAGGGCCAAATTATCGTTGGCAGGAGGACAGGACGAACAACCTTGGCTGGTGAAAAGCTCAATCACCGTCAACGGACGGTTCTGGGCTTGCACCGACGTCGACAACAGCAATACCAGTCCATAAGACCAAATTCGCTTTAACATGGAATACTCCTCTTGGCTCAATCTACGCACGAAAGCAGTCAGTGGTTACCTTTGTGATCACCAACTTGCCTATCTTGCCAAAATGTTCGCGCGCAGCGTAACGTCGTGACATGAACTCTGCTTATGTCACATGGATCAATATTTTCCGTGCCGCTTTGGCGGCGATCATATTTGCTTTTGTTGCCGGTGACGTTTCGACCAATCTGGCTAGTTGGCTGGTTCAATCGGGTGGCCCGAGTTTCTTGCGCGAACCGATCAATGCCGCGATGGCATTGCTGTTTTTGGCATTGTGGAACCGATGGCAACTTTTGACGGCTTATAGCGCCCCCAAATGGGGCCATATTGCTTTTGGTCTTTCCGTGGGCCTTTTGGTAGGTGTTGCACTGCCCGCTGTCGCACTTTGGATCATGGTGATGGCAAACGCAGCCATTATCAAGCCGCCACAAGTGGACAGCATCGCGTTGCTCGTGCCGTTCTTATTTTTGATCCTGCACGGATTTGCCGAAGAATCAGTGTTGCGCGCCATTGCTCAGCGGGCGGCTCATCACAGTTTTGGCGCATTGGTCGGCATCGGTATCGCCGCACTTTGTTTTTGTTTGTTGCAATGTGCTCAAGGCTATTTGAGCGTATGGAACATCATCAATAGCCTGCTGTTTGGCGCGTGCCTTGGCTTTCTCGCACTGGGGCCAGGGGGCATTTGGAGTTGCGTTGGGGCGCATGCTGGCTGGTCTTGGCTCGAAACTGCGGCATTGGGACAACCCGGACAAATCGCCAAATCGACCACATGGTTTGCAGGTAGCGGGCCTGATTCATATGGATCGCCGCTATTTACATTGGTATTGATTGTTGTGATTGCCCTGCAAATGGCTTTGCATTTATCCAAGCAAAAGAGCAGAGCTTAGGCATGTCCACATCATTTTCAATATCGCCAGAAGTGATTGCTTATTTGGCCGCCGCCAACCCGCCAGAGCATCCTGCTTTGAGTGCGTGTCGCATTGCAACCAAAGGCCACCCCCGATCCATCATGCAAATTAGCGCCGAACAAGGCGCGTTCATGTCGTTTTTGATCCGTTTGATTGACGCCCGCCTTGCTGTTGAGGTTGGTGTGTTCACGGGTTATTCGGCGTTGCTGACAGCCTTGGCATTGCGTGCAAATGCGGGACCAGGCGCTCGCTTGTTTGCGTTTGATATCTCTTCAGAATTTACAGACCTCGCGATCCCCCATTGGGAAAGCGCGCATGTTCGCGATGCAATTGACTTGCGGATCGCTCCTGCTAGCCAAAGCCTCGACGCTCTGACCCAAGAAGGCTACGGCGGTAAGATTGATTTTATTTTCGTCGATGCTGACAAGCCAGGATACGCTGACTATTACGAAAAAGGGCTAGCACTTTTGCGGGTTGGTGGCCTCATGCTGTTTGACAATGTGCTATGGGGTGGGGCCGTTGCAGACTTGACCAAGACCGACCCCGAAACCGTTGCTCTGCGCGAAATTGTTGCCGCCGCACATACTGACCCCCGCGTCCATGCGAGTGTGGTTGCCATTGGCGACGGTATTTTAATGGTGCGTAAGCTCTAATTTTTCATAGGCAAAACAATGGCTGACTTGAGTGCGTTTTCCGACCGCCCTTGCCCGGATTGGTTCAAGAAACCCCAATTGGGCATTTTCATCCATTGGGGAATTTACGCCGTTCCGGCTTGGGCACCGACAGGTCGATCCATTCATGAACTGATGCGCGATGATTATGACAATGCCACAGCGCTGGGCCCCTATGCTGAATGGTATGGCAATGCGATGTTGGTTGAGGATAGCCCAACATGGCACCACCACAAAACAACTTATGGCGACGTACCGTATGAATTCTTCCGCGCTGAATTTGATGCAAGTTCACAGGCATTTGACGCAGAGGCTTTGGTGCAGACCTTTGTGGATGCTGGAGCGAGTTACGTTGTTTTCGTTACCAAACATCATGACGGATATTGCCTTTGGCCGACCCAGGTTCCCCATCCCCGACGTGAAGGCTGGCATAGCGAGCGCGATTTTGTTGGTGAGATGGCTCAGGCTACCCGCGCTGCCGGCTTAAAGTTTGGCCTTTATTACTCTGGCGGCCTTGATTGGACGTTCCACCATACGCCGATCTCGAATATGGGCGACATGCTGGCTTGTGTACCCTTTGAGCAAGATTACCGCGCCTATGCCAGTGCACAATTGCGCGAATTGATAGATCGCTATCAACCGTCAATCTTGTGGAACGATATTGCGTGGCCCGACAAGGCCGATGTGCCAGACTTGTTTGCGCATTATTATGCGGTGGTGTCCGATGGGGTTGTGAATGACCGCTGGCTGGGTGAAACCAAGCTGTTTGCCTCGTTGCGGACACCTGCGGGCTTGAAAACATTTAATGACCGGATGACAGCAACCATCAGCGCATCCGATGGCAATCTCTCGATGTCTGCTCCGCCACATTGTGACTTTCGCACCGTTGAGTATGGCCTTGGAACTGTTCCCATTGGCAAAAAGTGGGAAGCATGTCGCGGCGTTGGGTTGAGTTTTGGATATTGCGCCCATGAAGGCGGGGCCCAGCATTTAGGCCATGTCGAGTTTGAGCAAATGCTCGCTGACGTCAAACAACAGGGCGGCAATTTGTTGATCAATGTCGGGCCAAGACCCGACGGTTCGCTGCCCGACTTGCAACTCAAGGCACTGCTTGGTTAGAGCATCTTGCGTAAAATCTGAATCAGATTTTCTCAAAAAGTATGCTCTCATTCAAAGTGCTAGATCGACCTGATGTGCTTCATAAATGAAGCACGGCGATCTTGCCCACACCTATTCTACCATGCAAATCACTTGGATGACTTTAAGACTAGCGCGCAGTCGGTTGGATTGACTTGCAAAATTAGCGGCGTTCAGCGGGCGATCCGGCGTGCCGTCTGGCGTAATGCCTGCATTGGACAAAGCACTAACAATAGAAGTAGCGTCAGTCGTGATAATGCGACCGCGACGAAGGCTTTCGGCGATGGTTATGCCCACAACATTACCACGCGCATCAAACGCAGGCCCGCCTGACAGGCCACCAAGTGAGCCAACCAGTCCTTTTGAACGCTCTGTTTCAGCCCAAGCCAGGGTGTTTTCCTTACCGCGCCATGCACCTTTTGTAGTCATGAGTTCACGACCGATCAACTGGCTGCGCACCTCGCCAGGTTTTGCCTGTGGGTAGCCAATGTGAAACCCTGACGACCCCAGTTTGAGGTCGCTTTCATCCAAATCTAGTGCAAGTGGCTTGGGGCCGCCATCTGTCTGTAAAATTGCCACGTCAGCGTTTTCGGCGATGTAAACAACGCGCGCCTTGACAGCGATGCCGCCATTTTCGTTGACCACGCCCAGTCGATCACAACCACGCGCAACGTGCTTGGCGGTCAACCAATAGCTGCTGCCAGCAATTGCAAATCCCGTCCCCGTCGTCCAATTTTTAGAAACTTCAGACTCGACGATTGCTTGATCATCAAACGGACTTGGAGCCGGTAAAATAGGTCCATCTTCGCCTTGCACGTCGCTGGCCGCGTTGTTGTCAGGCGGAACAAAACCCTCCGCGCTGCCATCCTGTGCTGGCATCGTGTCAGAATATTCGTCACCGAACACGCCAATAAAGAATGGCAAAACAATACCAAAGATCAAAAAGAGCCAAACAAAAAGGCTCCCCAGTTTGCGCAAACCTTTGAGCACGGGCTTAACCCGAAAGTGCGGCGGCCGTGATCAACGCAGACCCCAGCTTGACGCCAACCAATACGCAGGCCGGTGCCATTTCACCCGCTTGTATCCGCGCCGATAAGCCATTGACGATCAAATCGACCACACGAAATGCGACCAATTGTATTACGAGAGCCGTCACCCCCCAGATAGCAAGATCCAACATCGAATGCGATGAGGCTAAAGTCGCCGCAATAGGAACACCGATGCCAAAAGCCGCAGCACCAAACGAAACCCCCGCAGCAACATTGCCGCCACGCACCAAAGCAATCTCATCGTGAGGCGTAATGGACAGATAGAGTCCAATACCCAAGATCCAAATCGCGAGCGCAACGCCACCTTGAAATAAAAATACGGGCAGCCCGGTAACAAATGCCTGCAGTGCTGGATCCATTATGCTAAAGCCCCCCTAACATGTCGTGTTTTGCTGTTGCGCAAATCTTAAAGGGGTTCAAGGATATGTCTACTACCACAAACGCAAATGGTCGCAAAACCGCTTTGATTACCGGCTCGACCAGTGGAATCGGGGCTGGCATCGCTGCGGCATTTGCAGCGAGCGGTATGAATTTGGTGCTCAATGGATTTGGGGACCCAAGCGACATCGAGGCTCAACGGTTTGGCCTAGAAAAGGCGTATGGCGTCCGCGTGATTTATGACCCTGCCAATATGTTGGTTCCAGACGAGATCGCGGCCATGATCGCGTTCGCGCACCAAGAGTTTGGCGGCTTGGATGTCTTGGTCAATAATGCAGGCATTCAGCATGTTAGCCCGATTGACGATTTCCCCGTCGACAAATGGGACCAGATTATCGCGATCAATCTGACTTCGGCGTTTCATACCATTCGCGGCGGCCTAAAAGGAATGGTAGCGCGCAAGTGGGGTCGTATTATTAATATCGCGTCGGCGCATGGCTTGGTCGCCAGCCCCTATAAGTCGGCCTATGTAGCGGCCAAGCATGGCATCGTCGGGTTGACGAAATCTGTTGCTTTGGAAGTCGCGCGTCAAGGTGTGACGTGCAATGCTATATGCCCCGGCTATGTGCTGACACCTTTGGTAAAAGCACAATTAGCCGATCAGGCCAAAGCGCGCGGTATCAGCGAGGACGATGTCATCGAGACGGTTATCCTAGCCGCGCAACCCACCAAGCAATTTGTGACTGTCGAGCAAATCGGGGCTCTTGGCGTATTTCTGGCCAGCGACCTTGGTGCCCAAATGAACGGGTCAATCATTTCAATGGATGGCGGCTGGACAGCGCAGTAAAGAACCTGCCGGTTACCACTGAACAGGTCTCGCGGTAGCTTATGGTTAAGGCATCGTCAGCCATATTAGGGGACGATATGAAGATGAGGAAAAGCCGTTGAAAAAAATTCGCAAAGCCGTTTTGCCTGTCGCCGGATTTGGTACCCGCGTGCTTCCTGCCACCAAATCCTTGCCCAAGGAAATGCTACCCGTCTTTGATCGCCCTGCGGTCCATTGGGTTGTGGAAGAGGCGATGGAGGCGGGCATTGAACATTTTGTGTTTGTGACGGGCCGCAATAAAAATGCCATCGAAGATTATTTTGATCGCGCCTATGAACTCGAAGAATCGCTGCGCCGTGCGGGCAAGACTGTTCAGCTTAAAATGCTCGAAGACATGCTGCCGACCGCTGGAACCAAGAGCTTTGTGCGTCAGCAATCGCCGCTAGGCTTGGGACATGCAGTATGGTGTGCGCGTGATATCATCGGCCACGAACCCTTTGCCTTGTTGTTGCCGGACGTTTTGATCCAAGGCAAACCATCTTGCTTGGCACAAATGATGGACAGCTATAACAGCACCGGCGGTAATGTGATTGCCGTCGACCCGATACCGATGGACCAAGTGTCGAGCTATGGCGTGATCGCTCATGGACCAGCCAATGGGAAAACCGTGCCCGTGACAGGCATGGTTGAAAAGCCGTCGATGCAGGATGCACCGTCCAATCTGCGCATCACCGGGCGCTATATCTTGCAGCCCGAAATCTTTGATCTTCTCGCAACTCAGGAAAAAGGGGCAGGCGGGGAAATTCAGCTGACCGATGCCATGCGCCGTTTGATGGAGACCCAAGCGTTCAGCGCCGTGATGTTTGAAGGCCAAGATTATGATTGTGGCTCACGCCTTGGCTATGCTCAGGCCTACCTTGCCTATGCACTCAAAGACCCCGAGCTCGGCGCTGACGTGCGCGCCATGGCACAAGAGCTTTTGGCGCGCTAGAGAAAGCTAGAGCGTTTGGTTGAGCTCAAGATAAGCGCCATCGGCATCAAAGAACTGGCATCCTAACACACGAATGGGTGGTGCACCCACAATGCGCGGCGGATATTCCGAGATTTTTGGCGGGCTCATCATCCGCACTCCTGGTGCCAGAGCTGCTGCATCACACGCCTTTTGTGCATCAGCCACTGCCGCCACCATGATATGGCTGCCCGGTCCTAATACCCGAGGCACACGAACACGGGGACGGTTTGGATTGTCCGTATACTGAATGAGGCCGATCCAGCCAATCCACGGATCATTGGCATTGAGCAACACCAGACGGATCGGGCGCGGTGGCCCACCCTGGGCAAAGCCCGGGCTTGAGACATCCATGTTGGCATCATAATTGGCCTTCATGCCCAAAGCGTCGCGATACAGTTTCAACGACCGCTCCATATCGCGAACAATGATCGTGGTGCGGCGAATATCGATAGGAATGCGCTGACTCGGTGTTGCGATTTTAGTAGGGTCCGTCGCAGGTGCCACGGCGGTGGTTTGACCAAATGCCACCAGCGGCGTTAGTAAAAACAGGCCTGCCATTA
>JAYSRI010000158.1:0-1804 GCA_043721175.1 Alphaproteobacteria bacterium | reverse complement strand
CCAGTGAGGACGCGGGAGAAACCATTTACGCCTCCTCATCTCGATCCAACAAATTCCTCACACAAACCTCTAAGCGAGGCTTCCAATCTTCAATCTTGAGACCGAAGTTCTCAAACTTGCTGGTGTCCAGCACTGACCACTTGGGTCTTTTCGCGGGGGTTGGGTACAAGTCCGAGGTTACGCGGGTCATGGCGACTTGTGTGCCGGTGACTTCCGCGTAAATCCGAAAAATCTCGTCAGCGACATCGGCCCAGGACACAGCCCCTTTGTTAGCAAAGTGATAGATACCTCGCAATCGGCTATCACGCTGTAAGGCATCCATCATAAACAAACAGACATCGGCCAGATCGGCAACATAGGTTGGGCGCCCAATTTGATCATCGACCACTTTAGGGCTTGCGCCAGCACGCGCCAGTTCCAACATCTTACGAACAAAGTTGGTGCCAAATTCTCCATAGACCCAACTGGTTCTGATAATTGCATAGGGCAGATTTGATGCCTCGATATAGGCTTCCCCTTCTGCCTTAGAAGCTCCGTACAGATTGATCGGCGCAATCGGATCATTTTCGCAGTAGGGGGCCGCGCCGTCGCCGGAAAAAACGTAGTCGGTTGATACATGAATAAGCGGTACGCCCAGTTTCCAACACGCCGAAACAATTGCTTTCACGCTGTGCGCATTGACACTAAAAGCACGCTTACCATCGTTTTCTGCGCTATCTACATTTGTATAAGCGGCGGCATTGATGATGGCGCTTGGTTTTAAAGCAAGGATCGCGGCTTCAACCAAATCAGGTTGCAACAAATCAATTGTCTCGCGACCAGCAAAAACGCAATTGGGCAAATCTCGCTCTGCCAACGCACGCGCCAATTGGCCCGATTTGCCTAACACAAGCAGCATATCAGCTTAGGCCTCGTTGATTGTGTCGCTCACCCAGTTTGTAAAGCTCTGCGTAATAAGGGTTGTTGAGCTTATCACGCGACAACGCCATGAGGTCTGTCCCGCTGATCATGCCGCGCGTGAACGCAATTTCTTCGGGGCAGCAAATCCGCAGGCCTTGGCGATGTTGCAGGGTCCGCACAAATTCGCTGGCCTCCAACAGACTGTCGAACGTGCCGGTATCAAACCAAGCATAACCACGCCCCATTAACTCGACGCTGAGTTGACCATCATCGAGATAAGACTGGTTGAGACTGGTGATTTCTAGTTCCTGGCGTGGCGAAGGTTTGATGTCTTTGGCACGCGAAGGCGCTGTTTCATCGTAAAAATACAAGCCAGTCACAGCGTAATTGGATTTGGGGTGATCTGGCTTTTCATCGATTGCGATTGCCCGACCCGCGCCATCAAAGGTGATAACACCGTAGCGCTGGGGATTATTGACATGATAGCTGAAAACGCTAGCACCCTTGGTCTGACTTGACGCATTGTCGAGCAAGGCTTCAAGGCCATGCCCGTAAAAAATATTGTCTCCCAGCACCATCGCACTTGGCCCGCCCTCCAAGAATGCTTCTCCAATGATCAGGGCTTGGGCCAATCCGTCGGGCTTGGGTTGTACGGCATATGAGATTTTCAGGCCCCACTGTGCGCCAGTGCCCAATAATTGCACGAATGAAGCCTGATCATGGGGTGTTGTGATAATCAAGATGTCAGTAATGCCCGCCATCATCAGTACGCTAAGTGGGTAATAGATCATCGGTTTGTCGTAAATTGGTAGCAATTGTTTGGAAACGACAGCCGTCATCGGAAACAGCCGTGTTCCGCTTCCGCCAGCTAAAATGATACCTCTGCGCATGGAATAAAGACCTT
>JAYSRI010000157.1:0-12312 GCA_043721175.1 Alphaproteobacteria bacterium | reverse complement strand
CGCGCAAAATCTGAAACAGATTTTCGCGGCACGTATGCTCTATCTTAAAGCGCTAGATCGACCTGATGTGCTTCATAAATGAAGCACGGCGATCTAGTGCGACTTTAACGCGCCCTAGTTGGAGCGCGGCGTCCTAGTAGAGAACACTGCGATCTGCCCCAGACCGCATGTGCGGACCAGCACCGAACAAATATCGGTCATTCCATACGGCCGATGGTATTAGTTTACGATAGCCCAGCAGACGCTGCACGGTCGTAATTCAAACACCGCGCCTTGCCTTCAGTGCTGCCAGCAACGTTCCGTCGTCGAGGTGATCCAATTCGCCGCCGACCGGCACGCCATGGGCTAGGCGGGTAATTGAAACGTCAGTGTCACTCAAGACGTCGGCGAGGTAGTGCAATGTCGTTTGCCCTTCGACGGTTGCGGCAAGAGCTAAAACAACCTCGCTGACGCCCCCTTCGCCGATACGAGCCAATAGGCCCCCGACCCGCAAATCCTCGGGTCGCACACCGTCCAGCGCCGATAACACGCCGCCAAGGACATGATATTGCCCGCTAAAAGCGCCAGAACGTTCCAGTGCCCACAGGTCGCCGACTTCAGCGACAACACAAATGATTGACACATCGCGTACAGGATCGCTGCACACGCCGCATGGGTCGCTGGTGTCAAGATTTCCGCAGATACGACAGGATTTTACTTTGGCGGCAGCATCGTCAAGTGCGTTGCCAAGTGGTCGCATGAGCTGATCGCGTTTTTTGAGCAAATGTAGAGCCGCACGACGTGCCGAACGCGGGCCAAGGCCCGGCAACTTCGCAAGCAATTCCACCAGTCGCTCAATCTCTGGACTGGCAGTTGCGCGCTTTGGACGGTTATAATTCGACGCCATCGCCTAGAATGGCATCTTGAAGCCGGGAGGCAATGGCAGCCCACCCATTAGGTCTTTTTCCATGTCGCCGCGCTGGGCTTCAACTTTTTTGCGCGCGTCCTCATACGCGGCTTTGACTAAATCCTCCAGTATCTCAACGTCTTCTGGTACACATAAAGTTGGGTCAATTGAAATCGACAACAGCTTGCCTTCGCCATTGGTTGTGATTTTCACCATGCCCGCACCGGCACTTCCCTGCGCTTCAATTTTTTCCATGCGCTTTTGCGCGTCCCCGATTTTGGACTGCATTTGCTGCATGGTCTTCATCAATCCGCCGAGGTCTTTCATCGCATCATTTCCCTTGTTGATTTATTCTGCCATGCGACGCGGGCTAAAGTCCACCGCTACGACATTCGACATTGCATCGTCGTCATCAACGTCTTCGTCGTCAACTGCCAGCACGGCTTCAATGATCGGAGCGGCGCGGACCTCGATGATTTTGGCGCCAGGAAACGCCTTGAGGGCGGCCAATACGAGCGGGTCACTAGCTGCTTCGTCGCTACGCTCTTTTTCAAGGCGTTTAGTACGCTCAACCCGTGTTTCGCTGCCACCTTGCCCCAATTCCACCAGCCAGTCAGCATCACTGAGGCGGCTCAAGCATTCAGCCGTACGCTTTTGAAGGTCGGCTGGGGCGCCTGATAACAATTCCAGAACCGCGCGATTGCCACCAAAGCTAACCACGCGCGCATAGCGCTCCAAATCGGCCCATAACGGGATTTCCCTTGCTTCTTCAAGGGCGTCAACGAAGCTGTCAAACGTCGGAAAAGAGGATGGCGCGTGATTGCCGCCTGCACTTTCTGTCGCCTGTGACGGGGCAAGTTCGGCTGATTGACTACTGATCGGCGGGCTGGCTTGCGCTATTTCAGCACTACCGCCCTGCCCTAAAAGTAAGCGCGCTAAATCCTCCGGCGGAGGCAATTGAAGTGCCGCGCATACCCGCAACAAGCACATTTCTGCGGCTTGTACGGGGTCCGGTGCTCGCGCGGTCTCCTCATAGCCCCGCAACAACATTTGCCACAGCCGCGACAAGGCGGCGGGACTTGAAGCCGCCTGAAACTCACGCATGCGGGCGACTTGGTCGCTAGGACCATTGGGCCTCCAAGCAGGCCCCAATGCGTCACCGCGTGCGACTTCATGGGTTAGATCCAAGACATCGCGCAAAACCAGCGAAGGCTCGGCACCGCGCTGATACTGCTCACCAAACTCAATCAACGCGGTTTTGGCGTCGCCCTTTAGGATCGCTGCCAACAAATCAAGTGTGCGCGTGCGATCTGCCAAGCCCAACATGTCGCGCACAACGCTGCCCGTCACACCATGGCCTTGGTCCTGCACAATCGCTTGATCGAGCAAGGACAAACCATCACGCACAGAGCCTTCTGCGGCACGTGCGATCAATTCTAGCCCATCGCGGTCAACCTGCGCGCCTTCCAGTCCACATATCCTCGCCAAATGATCTGTCAGAACCAACGGCTCAACACGGCGCAAGTCAAAGCGCTGGCAGCGCGATAGGATCGTGATTGGGACTTTGTTGATTTCAGTTGTGGCGAACACAAACTTCACATGCGGGGGCGGTTCTTCGAGCGTTTTGAGCAAGGCATTGAATGCATTCTTTGACAGCATGTGAACTTCGTCGATGATGTAAACCTTGTACCGCGCAGCAATCGGGCCGTAACGCACCCCTTCCAGCAATTCACGCATATCATCGACGCCCGTGCGCGAGGCGGCATCCAACTCAAACACATCAGGGTGATTGCCCCGCGTGATCGCTTCGCACTGGGTGCCGAGTGGATCCAGTATCATGCTCGGCTGGTTAACTGTATCAGATTGATAATTGAGGGCACGGGCCACCAAGCGCGCTGTGGTGGTTTTGCCCACGCCGCGTACTCCGGTCATCATGAAAGCATGCGCAATGCGGTCGGTTGCAAACGCATTGGTCAGCGTGCGGACCATCGCTTCCTGACCAATCAGGTCTTCGAAGCGTTGCGGCCGATACTTACGCGCCAGAACAACATAGGCTTCAGATTTGTTCGTCGGAAGCTCTTGCTTCTTCGCACCGACCGATTTTGGCATGTCGTCAAACATCGAAGTCGTTTTGTCGTCTGGCCCATCATCGAATAGTACAGGACCGCCACCGGGAAGATCGTCTTCACCGCCGTGGCTATCGTGGTTCATTGAGACAAATCCAGAGCTTTGAAAGCGGAAAGGGTGGAGACCGAACAGCGACCCGAAGTGAAACTCGTTGTGGCTGCTTCCTTCCGGACCTGACCAAATTGGCGAGGACTACGTCCACCGCCGATCTCCACCCGCTATATCGCAAGGACGCGCGTGAGTTTCAAGCGCCAATGGCGGCTCAATAACCGCTATGGCAGCTTTGTGTCGGCTTAACAGGCTTTCACACTTGACCACCCTGCCCTTGCGGGTTCATTCCGTGGTGCATCATGACCCAACCCAGTGCTATACCCTTCGCGGGCTTCCCCCTTGATCGCGCCAGCGTGCATCGGCGCGATAACACCTTTATTGCAGGCCTTTTAGAACATCCCAACAGCGAACTTGTTCTGATACAAGATGGCCGCCCGGTGCTGGAATTACCCATTCAACCAGACGGTGTTCGCCGCGCTTTGCGCTTAAGCGTCAATGCACGGGTCGCATTTTTAGGTGCAACAGCCCCCGATCCGATATTCCTCGGTCTGGACGCTAAAGGCCGCGCAACATTTGCCGCTGCACTCCCACGCGGTGTCGAGATGGACAGCGGGCCGTTGGAGGGTTTGGGCGAGGCTGTTGATTTGCGGATGTCAGCAAGTGATGCGGATATGGGAGACCTCGCTCTCGTCAGCACCGCCCGCGCAATATTGGATTGGCATAGCCGTCATAATTTCTGTGCCAATTGCGGAACCAAGACAGACATCGTTGAGGCTGGTTGGAAACGCAGCTGCCCTGAATGTAAAACCGAACACTTTCCCCGTACCGACCCCGTTGCGATTATGCTCGCCGTTCATGGTGAGAAATGTCTACTGGGCCGTGGCCCTGGCTTTCGTGCTGGCTTCATTTCGGCATTGGCGGGCTTTATTGAGCCGGGAGAGACCATTGAAGAAGGCTGCGCACGCGAGCTTATGGAGGAGGCTGGCGTCACCATGACGTCTGCCCGAATTATCGCCAATCAGCCTTGGCCGTTTCCAAGCCAGTTGATGATCGGCCTCATTGCGCAGGTGTCAGGCTTTGATCTGAACCTCGACACTGACGAAGTTTCACAGGCTATCTGGTTCACCCGCGATGAGGCGCGCGCCCTTTTGTCGGATGGAGGATGCGTTGTGGACGGGCGCACGCTGCGTGCACCGCCACCGTTGGCAATCGCGCATCATTTGATCAAGGCTTGGGTTGACGAAGGGGACAATAGCAGCGCCGCGATCCCTTGATCATTGTTCAAGCGGGTTTATTAATTGTATACAAAGTTCAGTCGCCGGATACTACAAATCTCTCCGGCACTTGTTCGTTGAACATTGAGACAAACGCGAGTTGAATGAACGGAAGCGGCATGAAACGCACGGAAGTTGTCATTGCGGGTGGTGGGCCGGTTGGGTCTGTGGCGGCCTATATGTTGGCGCGCGCCGGCATTGACGTCATTCTGCTTGAGGCGCACCCGACCACGCCCACGGATTTACGCGCCTCGACATTGCACCCGCCAACATTGGAGATCCTCGATAAGTTGGGGATCACTTACGAGCTGATCGAGCAAGGCCTAAAGGCACCAATCTATCAATATCGCAATCGCGCGACCGATGAAATCCTGTCGTTTGACCTATCCGAACTGAGCGACGTGACGGCTTTCCCATATCGCCTACAATGCGAGCAATTCAAACTAGCCAGCGCACTCGCCAAGCGTTTGGATGCTTGCGAGCACGGCGAGGTCAAATTTGGTAGTCGGGTGACGTCGTTTGAACAAGACCGCGATGGTGTCACAGTCTTTGTCGAAACCCCATTTGCCATTGAAACATATCGGACCAAATACCTCATCGGTTGCGACGGGGCCAACTCAATTGTTCGAAAGTGGCTCAATATTGAGTTTGACGGTTTCACCTATCCCGAAAAATTCCTCACTCTTTCCACAAAATGGCCAATCGAAGAGAGTTTTCGCGACCTCGCACATGTAAACTATATCTCTGACCCCCATGAATGGGTGGTGCTGTTGCGAGTGCCGGACATGTGGCGTGTATTGGTGCCTGCCGACGAAAGCCAAAGAGATGAGTATCTTGTGTCGGACGAAAAAAAGAATATTGTATTCAATAGCCTTGTCGGACAAGGCGAGGCGGTCAAAACAGGTCACCGCACCATCTACCGTGTGCATCAACGTGTTGCAAAAAGTTACCACACAGGTCGGGTTATCATTGCGGGCGACGCGGCGCACGTCAATAATCCCCTTGGTGGTCTCGGCATGAATTCGGGCATCCATGATGTGTCAAATCTATGTGGGAAACTGATCTCGATTTTACGTGATGGCGGGGATCAGGAAAAGCTGATCAGCCATTATGAACGCCAACGCCGCGCCGTGATGCAGAGTTTTGTTCAAGCTCAAACCATTCGAAACAAAGCTGATATGGAGGCCAAGGACAACCAATCCCAGCGCACTCGGCAAAGCGAACTGGAGGCCATTTTAAGTCACGATGAGCGACGACGCGACTTTTTATTGACCCAATCAATGTTCAAAAGTCTCGATCAAGAGGCAGCAATCGTATGAAAGATGCACAAGGTTATCGCGCCAAATTCGGAGTTCTAGGGCCGTCCACTAACACAATTGTGCAACCCGACTTTGAGGCCATGCGACCCGTTGGTGTGACCAATCACTACAGCCGCATCTTCACGCCAAACTCAAAAGCGCTATCGAATGAAACCTTCCTCGCAGGTACAAAAATAATTGCAAACAACGTGTTGGATGCAGTTACGTCTGTGATGACGTGCGAGCCTGACTATCTTGTTATGGGCATGTCGGCCATTACTTTTTACGGTGGCATCGCTGGTGCACGCGCGTTTGAGGCTCAAGTCACGGGGTCGGCGGGCGTCGGCGTGTCGTGCGGTTCACAGGCAACTGCTGCAGCATTGCGCGCATTTGGCGGCATCAAAAAAATCGCATTCCTCTCCCCTTATTATCCGGCAGCCAACGCCGAAGTTAGACGATATTTCGACGAAGAAGGCTTTGATGTTGGCCGTGACCATTGTTTGCAATGCCCGTCGTGGGTGGCGATTTCACAGGTTCAAGAAAATGATCTGGTTCAGGTCATTCGACAAATTGATGGTGACGATATTGACGCCATTGTCCAGGTGGGCACCAACTTGTCGATGGTTCGTTTAGCCGCTGCTGCCGAGTGCTGGCTGGGCAAGCCCGTGGTTGCAATCAACGCTGCCACTTATTGGCATGCATTGCGCGCTAATGGCATTAACGACAAAATCGCGGGCCTAGGGCGTATTTTGGAACAACACTGAAACGTGCTGCGCCACTGTTCAAGCAGCTCACCCACAACGGAAAATCATCTGCTACACGAAAATAGGCTCTCGCAATGACCGCAAAAAACCTCGACGTTGACTATGAAAACGCTGGCTTTAGCGGCAAACTGCCTTTTGGAAAGCGCCCTGCCCTCATTCTTGTAGACGCGGTTATGGCTTACCTTGATCCAATGTGCCCGCTGTACGCTGGCCAAAGCGCACATGATGCGTTGGTCGCAATGGTGCAATTGCGCGCGGCGGCTTTAGCGGCCGGTATTCCTGTGGTTCTAACTGGCGTAAGCTACCAAAAAGGCGGTGTTGATGGTGGGCTGTTTTTCAAGAAAGTGCCTGCGTTGAAGCTGTTCGAACACGGCAGTCCTATGGCTGCGTTCCCGCCGGAATTGACGCCGACCGTGAACGATATCGTCGTCCTTAAAAACTATGCCTCCGCCTTTTTTGCTACGTCTTTGGCCTCGACCCTTCATGCGTTGAAGGTCGATAGCATTCTGATCGGTGGCTATTCGACATCAGGATGCGTGCGCGCCACCACTCTTGATGCACTACAGTCAGGCTTTGCTCCCTTTGTGGTGCGAGATGCTTGTGCTGACCGTGACCAACGCCCCCACGAAGCTAATTTGTTTGATATTCAAGCCAAATACGGGGAAGTTATTGACCTTGAAGCGGCTTTGACACTGATTAAATCGCTTTAGCTTCAACAAGAGATGCCATTTTTTCGTCGTCATAACCCAGCAGATTGCGCAAAACATCTTGGGTATGGCTGCCCATTTCTGGCCCGGTCCAGCGCACATTGCCCGGAGTTTCCGATAGCTTCGGAAACACGTTTTGCATCTTAAACTCACCCAACACTGGATGCTCGACAGCGATAATTGCTTCACGGGCAATAAAATGGGGATCATCAAGCATATCGGGCGCGCGGTAAATCCGACCGCAAGGAACCCCGCCCGCCTCGCACGCCAGTTCCAAAGCCTCACAAGTTTGCCCTTTCGACCATTCCCCAATCAAAGCGTCAAGCTCGGCTTGGTTTTCACCGCGCGCAATGTGAGTGGCATATTTGGGATCATCACCCAGCTCTGGCCGCCCCATGAGATCGGCCAAACGCCGCCAGACGGTATCTTGATTGGCAGCGATAATCAGCATGCCGTCGCTAGCAGGATAAATGTTTGACGGCGCAATCTTAGGCAAGAATGAGCCAGTTCGTTCGCGCACATGCTGGCCAAATTGAAAGTCAGGGATCAAGCTCTCCATCATAGCAAAACAACTCTCGTAAATCGCTGAATCGACGACTTGCCCCCGCCCCGTTTTGTGACGGTGTTCAAGGGCTGCTAACGCCCCAATCGTTGCGTAGGTTGCCGCCAGTGTGTCGCCGATGGAAATGCCGGCACGTGACGGCATTCGGTCAGGCTCCCCCATCACATAGCGCAGGCCGCCCATCGCCTCGCCAACACTGGCATAACCGGCTTTACGGCTTGACGGCCCTGTTTGTCCGTAACCCGACACGCGGATCATGATGATGCCCGGATTGATCGCCGACAGTACGTCATAGCCGACGCCCCATTTTTCCATTGTTCCCGGTCTAAAGTTTTCCAGCACAAAATCAGCTTGAGCCACCAGGTCTTTCAGGATTTGCTGCCCCTCTGGCGTGCGCATATTGGCCGTGATGCACTTCTTGTTGCGCGCCACAATAGGAAACCATAGGCCCTGGCCCTCAGGCTTGATTGTGCCCCAATCGCGCATCGGATCACCTTGCCCCGGTGGTTCAATCTTAATCACCTCGGCACCAAGATCGCCCAGCAACTGACCACAAAAAGGCCCTGCCAACAGCACGCCCAGTTCTATAACGCGCAAGCCTTTGAGTGGTCCTGTTGCTTCTATCGGGTTACTAGTCATGAGTTTACCGCCGTTGGCTTTGCGATCGGAAAATTACCGGCGCGGCTGACCATAGCAGGCAACGCCCGCCCCATCGTGTCGGTCAACCACATCCCAACCTCGATAAGTTTGTCCAGATCCAGCCCTGTTGCAACACCAGATCGCGCCAGCAAATACGCCAAATCCTCGGTCGGAATATTGCCCGTTGCTTTTGGTGCAAAGGGACAACCGCCTAATCCGCCTAGGCTTGAATCCAGTGTGGTAACCCCAGCTTCATAAGCGGCCCAAGCGTTGGCGAGCCCGGTGTTGCGCGTATTGTGAAAATGGGCGCGCAGTGGAATAGCACCAATGACAGCGCGGACTTTCACGATCAAAGAAGTAACTTGGCTAGGGACAGCGACACCAATTGTGTCGGCCAAAGCAATCTCTCGAGGGTTACATTTGGCAATCTCTGCCGCCATTGCCACCACGCGGTCAGGATCAACTTCGCCCTCAAATGGGCAACCAAACGCCGCCGAAATCGTCACTTGACCAGCGCGACCGCCAGCCTTTGCGAGGCCCACGATTGCTTTGGCAATTGCAACGCTTTCATCACTGGTTTGCCCTTGGTTGCGCATCGCAAAAGTATTCGTCGCGACGGCAACGGCACCCAGTTCATGAACCTTGGTCGCCAATGCCCGCTGCGCTCCGCGTTCGTTGAGTACCAACCCAACGTAAGTCACGTCATTGGTTTCCTCGAGTGCCGCCATAACCTCTTCGGCGTCTGCCATCTGGGGGACACGACGCGGATTGACGAAACTAACCGTCTCAATTCGCCGGATACCTGCCCCAATTGCACGGCGTATGAGTGCAACCTTTGTTGCTGTTGGGAGAATATCAGGCTCATTCTGCAAGCCGTCCCGCGCGCCAACCTCAACGATTTCAACTGCTCTCATGGTGCATTCATTCCCGTGAATAGCGCTCTCGCAACTAACATACAATTAGGCGCAATTTACCGGTTAAGAAAGCAACGACTGCTGCCTATACTGTACCCCTAGAAGCTAAACCGCATTGGCGTTAATCACAATTTGAAAACAAATCCTGCACATATTTTCGGCAGTTGCATCGATAGTTTCGTTTGAGCTCATCTATCCATTTGAAATGACCGATGTTTGCGGGCAAGAGCGGCAAAAATGGGGACAAACTGTCAATGACCTTTATCGTTAAAGAAGACGACCTATCGGGCACAAAAATCCGCAACCTCATTACTTTACATGTCAATGAAGCCCGCCAAAATTCGCCTCCCGGTCAGTCGTTTGCACTCGATGTAGATGGTCTTCGTGCACCCGATATGACATTTTGGAGCGCGTGGCGGGGCGACGATATTTTAGGATGTATCGCACTAAAGCAACTCGCGCCTGATCACGGTGAAATCAAGTCCATGCGGACAAGCCCCGACCATTTACGCAAAGGCGTTGCACGCGGCCTTTTGGACCATTTAGTCACTGTTGCCCGTGACCGAGGTTATGCGCGCGTTAGTCTCGAAACCGGTGCGCCGCCATCCTATGCCCCAGCCATCGCCTTTTATGAACGCAATGGATTTGCCAAAGGCGATGCGTTCGCAGACTATGAAATCACAGAGTTCAACCAATGCTTTCACTTGGACTTGTAGGCTTGGACCGCGCAGCGCCTGCTGCGCCCTTTCCTAACTAGGCCGATCTTTGGGGCAAAAGGCGCAGCAGCGCTGCGCGGTCGAAATGGAATCGCGCGCTCCCATCCTCCCCATCAAATATCCAGCAACATCCGCTCGGGATCTTCCAAGCATTCCTTGACGCGCACTAAGAACGTGACCGCTTCTTTACCGTCCACGATGCGATGATCATAGGACAGAGCCAGATACATCATAGGGCGAATAACAATCGCACCATTCACCACCATCGGGCGATCTTGGATTTTGTGCATCCCCAGAATACCGGATTGAGGCGCATTCAGAATTGGCGTGGACATCAGTGAGCCATAAACGCCACCGTTTGAGATGGTGAAGGTGCCGCCTTGCATATCCTCAATCGACAGCGCGCCGTCGCGGGCCTTTTTGCCCAGATTGGCAATACCTTTTTCGATGCCCGCCAGTGACAAAGCATCAGCGTCGCGCAACACGGGCACCACAAGGCCTTTGTCCGTGCCCACCGCGACTGCAATGTCATAGTGGTTTTTGTAGATCAAATCAGTGCCATCGATCTCGGCATTGACGGCTGGCACATCTTTGAGCGCGACAATGCAGGACTTCACGAAGAAGCTCATAAAGCCCAATTTGGTGCCGTGCTTTTTCTCGAAGATATCTTTGTACTTGTTGCGGACTGCCATGACCTCGGTCATGTCGACTTCGTTGAAAGTGGTCAGCATAGCCGCAGTGTTTTGCGCGTCTTTGAGGCGACGCGCGATAGTTTGGCGCAAGCGTGTCATCTTCACGCGCTCCTCGCGGGCACCAATCGCTCGCGGCGGTGCCGGGGTAGCAAGAAGTGCTGGCGCTGATGTCAACGAAGCAACTGCGGCAAGCGCATCGCCCTTAGTGATGCGTCCATCCTTGCCGGTGCCAACCACGTTGGCAGTAGGCAAACCAGCAGTTTGCAGCGCATGAGCAGCTGCGGGCATAGGATCGTGAGTGACTGGGGGAGCAGTGGGCGTTGCGCTTGAAACCGGTGCTGCGACAACAGAGGCAGCAGCTGAAGGAGCTGGGGCAGCAACCGAGCCAACAGCGCCTGCCTCAACGCGCGCAATCACCATGCCCGGCGTGACGGTGGCGCCATCGGGCGTAACGATTTCAACAAGCACACCATCGGCAGGTGCCACAACTTCTAAGGCGACTTTATCGGTTTCAATCTCAACCAATACTTCGTCTTTCTTGACGGCATCGCCAGCCTTCTTAGTCCAGCTGCCGATAGAGCCTTCAGCTACGGATTCGCCCATCACGGGCACGACGATATCAAGCATAAGACCTCCGGGGGTAACTTAGAGTTTGCGGGCAGGCGCCCATAATTGGAGCATGCAGCACTAGCTGCGTATGTGGAAGCAAACGCAGGCCGGCGCGTCGAAAGTGCACAGCTAGTGCTGTGCGCTCCTTTTCTTCGCGTATGGCTAACAACAAAGACACTCTAAATCGTCAGTGCTTCGTTGAGGAAGGTCTCAAGCTCGCGCACGTGCTTTTTGAGTTGCCCAACAGCGGTCGAAGCCGATGCCGGACGCCCGACATAGCGTGCGCGCTTGTGAGTGGCGCCAATCCGGTCCAACACCCACTCAATATTAGGCTCCATAAAGAACCAGGCGCCCATATTTTTGGGTTCTTCTTGGCACCAAATGATTTGGGAATCCTTGAAGCGAGATAGTTCGGTGATCATTGACTTGGCGGGGAATGGATAGAATTGCTCGACGCGCAAAATTACAATATCGTCGCGTCCACGCTTTTCTCGCTCTTCAAAAAGATCATAATAGACCTTCCCAGAGCACAAGATGACGCGCTTGATCTCATTGTCTGGCTTCAAGGTGACAGTGGTAGAGCCCGGCTTATAGTGCGCGTCATCCCACAAGATGCGGTGGAACGAGGAGCCAGGTCCCATCTCGGCCATGGTTGAAACGCAGCGCTTGTGGCGCAATAGTGACTTTGGCGACATCACCACCAGTGGCTTACGGAATTGGCGGTGCACTTGGCGACGTAGCGCGTGGAAATAGTTGGCAGGCGTGGTGCAATTGACGATCTGCATATTATCTTCGGCGCACAATTGCAAAAAGCGCTCAAGGCGGGCCGAGCTGTGCTCCGGCCCTTGCCCTTCATAGCCGTGCGGCAACAACATCACAAGGCCCGACATACGCAACCACTTACGCTCACCCGAGCAGATGAACTGGTCAATCACGACTTGCGCGCCGTTGGTGAAGTCGCCAAACTGGGCTTCCCAAAGCGTCAATGTGTTGGGAGCTGATAATGAATAGCCATACTCGTAGCCCAGCACTGCTTCTTCGGAAAGCGCGCTGTCGATAACTTCGTAATTGGC
>JAYSRI010000156.1:0-4482 GCA_043721175.1 Alphaproteobacteria bacterium | reverse complement strand
TGCTCTATCTTAAAGTGCTAGATCGACCTGATGTGCTTCATAAATGAAGCACGGCGATCTAGAGAGTTCAAAAGTATGTATGCGTGTCTTGGAGCGTTGCGTCATTAGGGCAAGCTGATAGCCATCCCCTTTTCTTGAATAACACAGTCTATCGTCATGGCGGCACCAAATACTATTTGCAAAATCAGCAATAGTTGGGCCATATCAAGCTATGAGCGATGTGAACGACAATAACGACGCCAATATTTCAGCAAGTTCGCCAGCATTTAAGCTCGCTGATTTAGGTTGGCTGCTGGCAATTGGTGTTGTTATGGCGTGCAGCGGCATTTGGTCGTGGCTATCGCCGCGGCCAGAGGTAGGACAAGTCGCGGTGTTATGGTTGCCAAATGCGGTGCTTTTTGTAGCCATTTTGCGCAATTGGGGCCGCTGGATGTTTTGCGCTTTAGCATGCTTGGTGTTTATGGCAGTAGGGCTTCTGCCCAGTTTTGCTAATGATTCTGTATTAAGCGCGATTTGGTTGTTGAGTGTTGATCTTGCTGAGGTATTTATCTTCGTCTTGATAATCGTCACGTCGCTAGGTAAGAATTTTAGGCTTACCAGCGCCTTGAATATTGCTGTGTTCAGCATAGGCGCTGCTGTAGCTTGCGCGCTCGGTGGTGGGCTAGCTGCACTGGTATCGCAGCTGTCCACGGGGTCTATTGCGGTGGCGTCCAAGGCCCCTCTGCAAGTAGGTGTGGCTTGGTTTACGTCTGATTTGGCAACCTACTTTTTCGCCGCTGCCCCTCTTTTGACGTTGACAGGTCCGTCAGGTGCAAGGGTTCGCGGTGTAATTAAATCGGCACCTGTGCGGTTTTTGTTGATCAGCCTGCTTGTGATGGCCTTAACATTGGCGGGATTTGGTTTGCCCCAATGGTTGGCTCGGCATACCGGCTTGGCCTTGGGGTCCGGCGGCTTGATCCTGATTGCATTTCCCTTGGCAACTTTTGTTGCGTTTAGGCAAGGTGCAGCTGGGGCCTCGATTACGGGGGCCGCGATCGGCATTCCCGCGATTTATGCAACTATGGCTGGTTTTGGCCCCTATGGGTCGGGCAATGCGGCAGCGAATGTATTTGATATGCAGTCGACACTCATTGTTTGCACCCTGACTTTGCTACTGATTGGTGGTATGGCAGACGGCATGCGCTCGCGAACCAATGCTCTGGAACGCGCGCTTGATGAAGCTATAAAGATGCGCCAATCGCGGTCTTGAACAACGCGCGATTGCGTTTGAGCGCTAAAGGGACCACGCCAGCCGATTTCACTGTGTGTAAAGGCCCGTTTACCGCAAAAATAGGCCTCATGTGCCGCATTGCGGCCTTGATTTGAGACCAGCAACACGGCACTCGGTATGTGTTATATTGGCGAATCACCGCCTAGCTCATACCCCTAAATTGCGAGTTTTTTATATGTTCGGACGCCTCTTCAACTGGTTTTCCAGCGACATGGCCATCGATCTTGGTACGGCCAACACGCTTGTCTATGTCAAAGGGCAGGGCGTTGTGCTGAATGAGCCCTCCGTCGTCGCCTATCGCCAGCGCGGTGGCCGCAAAGAAGTGCAAGCCGTAGGCCATCAAGCCAAGCTGATGCTGGGACGGACACCAGGTGAAATTCAAGCGGTTCGTCCGATGCGAGATGGCGTGATCGCCGATTTTGAAGTGGCCGAAGAGATGATCAAGCACTTCATTCGCAAGGTCAGTGCTAACAAGGGCATTTTCCGTGGCCGTCCGCGTATCATCATCTGCGTGCCATCTGGCGCCACACCTGTTGAACGCCGCGCCATTCAGGATGCAGCGCTCAATGCAGGTGCATCGGACGCGTTTTTGATCGAGGAGCCAATGGCTGCAGCCATCGGTGCAGGTCTTGCAATTGATCAACCTTCAGGCTCCATGGTGGTCGATATTGGTGGTGGCACAACTGAAGTGGCTGTTTTGTCGTTAGAAGGCATCGTTTACGCCCGTTCGGTGCGAGTCGGTGGTGACCGCATGGACGAGAGCATCATCAATTATCTGCGCCGCACCGAAAACATGTTGATCGGCGAAACAACCGCTGAGCGCATCAAAAAGGAAATTGGTACAGCAGTGCCGCCGGCGGATGGCCATGGCCTTACGTTGTCAGTTAAGGGCCGTGATCTTGTAAATGGCGTGCCGCGTGAAATTCATGTATCCGAGCAATTGATCGCTGAAGCACTGGCCGATCCGGTAGATGAAATCATCGAAGCTGTGCGGGTAGCGCTCGAAACAACCCCACCTGAACTGGCCGCTGATATTGTAGAAAAAGGCATTATGTTGACCGGTGGCGGGGCTTTGTTGCGCAATCTGGACGTGATCTTGCGCGAGCGTACAGGCCTGCCCGTGTCCGTTGCCGACGATGCATTGTCGTGCGTGGTTTTGGGAACCGGCAAGTGCGTTGACAATTTCGAGCAATGGAAAGGCGTGTTGTCGAAGGTTTAGGCTGGTGTCAGCCTCTGACTTGCATATGGGCAAGAGGTTGGTAGGAGGAGAGTTGTAAATGGCGCGACGTGGCAACCGACGCACAAGTCCAATAGGACCAATCATTGGCCTTGTTGGCCTAGCCGCGCTTGTTGTGGCTTCAGTGACGATGCTGGTAACAGGAAACCGCACTAGCGGCGCTTCGGGTTTGGCCGCAGACGTGAGTGGTGCGATTGGTGGCGTTGTGAATGCGCCCGTGCGATGGCTGCAGTCCAGCATTTCCGCAACCCAATCGTTCTTTGGTGGCAGCACACTCAATGCTAAATTGAAGGCCGAAAACGCAACCTTATTGGTTTGGCGCGATCAAGCCAGCGCCATGGCGGATCGCCTCGATGCTTACGAAAAACTGAACAATATTACGGGCGAACAATTGCCAACGGGTCTCACCGGCAGATTAGTCGGGGAAACGGCTGGAACTTTTTCCCGCAGTGGAATTGTCAATTTGGGTTCTAAGGCTGGCGTGCAGGTCAATTGGATCGTGATCAATCAAAGTGGCCTTGTTGGTCGGGTGATCGCCGTTGGCAATGACACATCTCGAGTTTTGCTGTTGGGTGATGGTGATAGCCGTGTCCCAGTTATGGGCGAGACCACGCGGGCACGGGCTATTGTTTCAGGCGATAAAACGCTGGCACCGCGCTTGGCTCACCTCAATACACCAGCTTTGATGCGCGATGGTGAGCGCGTCATGACGTCAGGTGACGACGGGATATTCCCCCGTGGAATTGCTGTTGGTGAAGCAGGAGTTGCGCCAGATCGGCAATGGCGGGTTCGACTGGCATCGTCTAAAGCCCCTATCGATTTTGTCCGCCTTGTACCACCGTCAAATTTTCCGCCACCACTTGACCCTGTGACACCGCCGCCATTAAACGCGCCACCAAACGGGGCGTCGCCAGCCCTATCGGCAACTTCAGGTCTCGGCGCTGTTCTACCATTGGCTCCAAATGCTGCCCAAGTTCCGACTGCGGCAACGCCAGAGGCCATTCGGGCGGCCCAAACCGAGTTGACACGCAAGACCGCGTTGCAGGCCGCTGCGGTTACAGCGCTTAATAAAAAGCTGATTGCAGAACGTGATGCAGCGCGCTCAGCTGTAGCCCGCTCAGAGGTTGCGCGCGTCGCCGCCGAACGACGCGCGAGTGTAAACCAGCGATCAATTTCAGCAGCAAAAGCTCCAGGTGAAGGGCGCGGTGAGCGCATCGCCAAAAAGCTAGACCCAAGTTCGGTTCCGATTGCACCCTCAGCTCTCAAATCAAAAGCGCCAGAGCCTAAACAGCCCGATGCGCCTGTTGTCGAAGGGCCAAACAAGTGATTGGCATCTTGCCTGGACGTTTAGCGACCAGGCAGCGTCTCATGATCGGGGCGCTTGTCGTTGCGCTTGTCAGCATTCTGAATTTGATAGCGCTTGACCTTTGGTTTGGCTTTGGCTCGCCTTGGCCGATTGCCATGCTCTGGGCAGTTTGTGGTTGGTCCAAACTAGGCGCGAACCTTGCAACGGCCTGCTTGATTTTTGTTTTAGGGTGCTGGATCGATTTGTTGACGGGCAGCGCTTTAGGGACATGGGCATTCACAGGCCTAGCGACATTGGCAATTATGCTAGCGGCAGATGCATTTTTGGGCGTTGGCAGCGTCGGCCCAGTTGTCTCATGTTCGTTAGCTGGAGCTGTTATGATTTTAATCATGACGCTGGTTGGATATTGGCAAAGTCAGCAATTTTATTTTCTCGGCAACGTCGCTTCAATTGCTGTTGCGATCAGTTTATATCCCTTCGTCTTCAAACTCTTTGAGTTGACAGAGGACGAGATATGAGCACCGATGGAGGAGGCGATTTATTTAGCCGTCGCGCGCTCATGCTGTCGAGCATGGGCGGACTATTTTTCGGCGCAATTGGATTGCGTATGGCGCAATTGCAATTGTTTGATAACGCAGAATTTCGCCTGCAGGCAGCCGAAAATCAGTT
>JAYSRI010000155.1:0-12339 GCA_043721175.1 Alphaproteobacteria bacterium | reverse complement strand
ACGGGCACTGACGTAGACGCTACTACAGCAGTCGGTGGCGCAACATTTGGCGGCAATGGCTTTGGTGCGTTAGTGACGGTCGGAACTGGCAAAACAGGTGCTGGCGGACTTAATGGGCTTGTTGGTGGCGATACTGTTGGAGCAACAGGCGCTGGTAATACTTGTGGCAATGTCGCAGGGGCAGGGGCAGGGACAGGCGCAGGTGGCGGGGGCGGCAGCGATAGTGGTGGCGATAAAGTTGTGATCGACGAACTCGGCACGACAGCGGCTGGTGGTGGACTTGAGGCTGCGGGCGGCAAACTCGGCGGTGATATAGCCGGCAATGGACTTGTTGAAACGGCAGGCGTCGGCAACACGGTCACAGGCTTTGCGACTGTACCAGTCGGCGCCAGTATTATGTCCCCACGTGGTGGGACAGCAATTGAGTTTGTCGGCGCGGTAACTGGGTTTGGGGATGCAATTGCGACCGTAGGCGGCGCAGGTTGCCGTGGTGTTAGAACTGGAG
Organism: Alphaproteobacteria bacterium; assembly: GCA_043721175.1. Classification (GTDB taxonomy): domain Bacteria; phylum Pseudomonadota; class Alphaproteobacteria; order Caulobacterales; family Aquidulcibacteraceae; genus Aquidulcibacter. Next base: position 11,834 of record JAYSRI010000155.1, on the reverse strand, counting down.
CCGGAACAGACACTGGGACAGGCGTCGCAGTCGGCCCCACACCCGCAATTGTCGGACCAATTGGTGCCGGCGCCGGCCGTCTTGGCGTTCGCACAGGCGATGCTGGAATTGCAGAAGGATTCACAATAACAGGGCTAAAACGTGTTCCGACAGACGGAGGACCGCTGAGCGCCGATACCGGCTTGCGAAACCGCAATGTCATCCGGTCACTTTCGCCAATCGCGTCATAGCGCGTACGATCAAACCCTGGATCATCGCGCTGACCTAATGGGGACGTTCTAGAAACAGGTGGTAACGTCCAAACACCAAATGGATGATCCTTGGTGTCAGAGGCATTAGCGTTAATCTCAGACCGTCCTATAAATTCAAACCCGGCTTCGCGTGCCAATTGAATCACAAAATCTTCGCGAACATAACCGTCTCGCGCCAGCGGGTCTTGGGGTTCATCGGTTCTGCCTCGATGCTCTTCAATCCCAAGGATGCCGCCTGGTTTGAGCACCAGATAGAAATCAGCGAACGCTTTTTCCGCCCATCCTTGTGCCATCCAGTTATGGATATTGCGGAACGTCAAAACACTGTCAGCTGTTCCTGCTGGTGCAAGCGGCCCTGAAAATGGCCCAAATGGAGTCACATTTACGCTGCCATAGGTTGCCTGATCGCCTGCGAAGCGAGCGCGATAGGCGTCTACAATTTGACGCACCACGGAGGAATTTGTTGCTGCAGCATCAAAATGACCAACAATCAAATTGCCGCCGCCTTGTTTTAGATAGGGGCCGAGAATGGACGTGTACCAACCTTGCCCCGGCCAAACCTCAACAACGTTATCGGTTGGACGAACGCCAAAAAATTGTAAAGTTGCGGCGGGGTTACGCCAGCGATCGCGGGATGGCTCAATACGCTGGTTGCCGCCGATGGCCTTTTGCAACGCAGATTGGGCGGAAGCACTCAGTAGCGGAACGCCGTTCAGTGTCGTCGTAGCAGCGCTCGTAACTGAACCAGTCGGGTTAGTATAAGCAGGAATTGGCGATTGCGCTTTAGCATCGACGCCCAAATACAAGGCGGCAGCCATCGCAGTTCCGGCACATGTCCAAGCGCGATAGTTCATGCGCCTTTTCCTTCCCACTGACCGCATGAGCGATCACGACATTTGCTAAACTTGAAACTAAAAACAAAATCTAGACTGCTTTGCGTCAAACTCTCAAGTCCCTACCACATTGCTCGGCCCCTTGACGATTTGCCAAGGTCTTCCCAAATCTCTGCTCGTGGCGCTGAAACTCGGGCCACTTTTCGTGACTTTGGGCCCATTTGGGGCAAAGTCGTTTTGTTTTGGTGCCTAGCATAGGTGCCAATAAATTGTGTCGCTTCTTAGGAGGGCATTATGCGTACGATAGACTTAACACCGCTTTACCGAACCATTGTTGGTTTTGACCGGATGGCAAACCTGATTGAATCAGGCGCTCGCCTTGATTCAGCACCTGGCTGGCCGCCTTACAACATTGAGCAGACAGGCGACGATGCTTACCGCATTGAGCTTGCGGTCGCAGGGTTTGGGCCCGAAGACCTGTCCATTGAACTCAAAGAGGGCCTGTTGACCGTCACTGGGAAAAAAGCTGTCACAGATGATGGTCGAACATTTCTGCATCGTGGCATAGCTGAACGTGGCTTTGAAAGACGCTATCAACTTGCTGATCATGTCCGCGTAACGGGTGCTAACCTCGAACACGGGATGCTATCATTGGCATTGGTCCGCGAAGTTCCAGAAGCGCTCAAACCTCGCAAGATCCCCATCAGTATTGGCAACGTTAGCGCCACTGCAAATGATACTGCGCTTATTGAGACGCAGGAAAATATAGACAAGGCAGCTTAGTTGCTTGAATGAATGGATGCGATGGGGCCGGACAGACATGTTCGGCCCTTTGGCTTCTAGACGGGTTTATGTTCAAAATCGCGCCAATTTTTGTTCGAAATAATCCCCGCTTGACGCCGCTTAAATCAAATCGCAATGATGGTTTCATAAAAAGAAAACCTTGGGAGTTGCCGCATGCACGCGTCGAAAGAATATTCATCAATCACTGGCATGGCCCGTGGTGGCTTCATCCGCTTTGGTCTGGCCATATTTTCAACAATAGCAGTAACTCTTGGGGCATGCACAACCACAGCGCCCAACACCTCAACAGCTGTTGTTAACACGGCGCAAATCAGTCAGCGTATCGTAGCTATGACGCGGGTCTTGCAGGACGGCGTCGATAAGTCAGCGGCTGCGGGGTTTGCAATTGCGTTAACAGACGCGTCTGGCAATACTCAAAAAGCCTTTATCGGGATGGCAGACCGGGAAAACAACCGACCAATCAATAATGATACCGTTTACCGCCTCTACTCCATGACAAAGCCAGTCACAGCACTTGCCATCATGATTTTAGTTGAGGACGGCAAAATTGATCTTGACGTTCCATTGTCAACATACATCCCATCTTTTGCTAATTCGAAAGTCTATGTCAGCGGCGATACGCTTGCTACGCTGCGCACGGCACCGCCCGAAAGACCGCTCACTGTGCGCGATTTAATGCGCCAAACCGCAGGGATGCCATATGTTGGGGCCGAAAAACCAGTTGAAAAGTTGTATTTTGCCGCCGGCATTGAGCGCGCCCCCGGCGAAGCCGTTCCTGGCTTGACCGGAGTGCGCGTGGCCAATCTTCAACAACTTGCCGACCGGGTTGCTGCAACACCGTTATCGTCTCAACCAGGCGCTATATTCACTTACGGCAACGCTATCGATGTTTTGGGTCGGGTTGTTGAAGTTGCATCAGGGCAAACTCTTGGTGCATTTTTCAAAGCACGCATTTTTGATCCACTCAAAATGTCCCATACCGGTTTCAGTGTTCTGCCAGCGGACGCGGGTAAGCTCGCTAGTGGCTATTTTTCCAAGTCACCCAAACCAATTGTCACGACGTTTTTAGGTAGCGCCGCATTGGCAGAAATTCCAAGTGCTGTTTTATCGTTGGCTGACGCAGGGGCAACTAGCATTTACAACGCTCCAGCCCGTATCGAGTTTGGCGGATCTGGATTGGTTGGTACATTGGATGATTATGTGCGTTTCGCCTGTTTAATTGCCAACAGCGGGACACTGGATGGGGTTAGAGTAGTGAAAGCCAGTACCATTGCCGAAATGGGTCGGGATCAATTAACGCCGCAGTCGGCTGAACGCTTGCGCCGTGATGGCCGTACTTATGGTTTGGGTTTTGGTCGCATTCTCGATCCAGTGGCATCACATAGTGGCGCGCCAGCGGGCACAATGTTTTGGGCAGGCGCAGCGGGAACCTACTTTTGGGCCAATCCGGCTACCAAAGAATCAGGTGTTCTAATGACGCAAGTCTTTGGCGATAATACGAGCCAGTATCATGGTGCGGCCATTCGCGCCGCTCATGGCGTTACCGCACCCTAAAGAAGCACTCGCGGGTTCATGATGCCATTGGGATCGATTACGCCCTTTATGGCGCGCATAACCGACAAATGCGCTGGAGGTTCACGGCGAATGAACTCATCGCGGCGGCTAATGCCAATGCCGTGTTCGGCGGAAATAGATCCGTCGTAGGACATGGCAACATCGTGGATTGCCTCGTTCATAGCGGGCAAAATGGCGCGATATGCGTCCCCGCTCATCGTGGTTGGTTGCAATACATCGTAATGAATATTGCCGTCGCTGCAGTGGCCGAATGCGACAATCCGGCAATTAGGGGCCACTTTGTTGGCCGCAGCATCAGCATCAGCCAAGAAGGCAGGCACTTTGGATACGGGGACAGACACATCGTGCTTGGCCGCCACACCTTCAGGCTTTTGGCACGCACTCATTTCCTCGCGCAGATACCAGAAGCTCTTGGTTTGACTGTCATTTTGGGCGACCAAAGCATCGCGGGCCAGACCCGCTTCAAGTGCGCTGGCGAGTGCCTGCTCGGCTTGGTCGGTTAGGTCAGGGGACGCACTCTCAAACTCAACCAAGGCTAACCACGGCGCTTTGTCGGCAAATGGATCGCGCGCATTTGGGATATTTTTCAGTGCAAAGTCCACGCCCGTGCGGTTCATCACTTCAAACGCGGCAATCGCACCGGTTTCTTCTTCAAGCCGATGGAGCAACTCAACAGCTTGTTCGGGCGTATCCAGCGCCAACATCGCCACCGCCAAATGACGAGGCCGGGCAACCAATTTGAGACTGGCCGCAGTCACAAGGCCCAACGTGCCTTCAGCCCCTATGAACAAGTGTTTCAGATCATAGCCTGTGTTGTCCTTGCGCAGACTGGATAGGCCTTTGTATAATGAACCGTCCGGCATAACGGCCTCAAGCCCCAATACCAAAGCGCGCATCATCCCGTAGCGACGCACATGTACGCCCCCGGCATTGGTTGAGATCAATCCGCCAATGGTGGCCGAGCCTTCAGACGCAAGGCTGAGCGGAAAGCGCTTACCCGCATCGCGTGCAGCATCCTGGACGCGGGTGAGGATGACACCCGCTTCTGCAATCAGGCTATCGTCCACAGGATCAATCGCGCGGATAGCGGTCATGCGCTTGGTCGAAATCAGTATCTCGCCCTTGGGAATTTGCGCGCCCACAAGGCCGGTATTGCCGCCTTGGGTCGTGACCGCGATGCCTTCGGCGTTACACAACGCCACGATCGCTTGGGCCTCGGCAACGGTAGCGGGGGACAACATGATCGGCGTGGTGCCACTCCAACGGTCCCGCCACTCAATCAAATGGGGCGCGATCAACTCAGGGTCTTGGGTCCAGCCGTTGGGGCCAAGGATGTCTTTGAGGCGGGTGATTGTGGGGGTGTGCGCGTTCATAAGCTGGGTTATAGCGAGCTTTGGGTGGGCATACCAGTTGGGCGGCAGTGGTATTTTAGGGGTTAGTCTTCGTCGACTAACTTCATTCCACCAATCAGTCGGAAGACTTCAAAATCGGCATCGTTTGTTAAAAGTGGTAGGTCAGCATCCAAGCAGGCTTGTGCAATTAACGCATCCGCCAGTCGGGCGCGACGCCCTGCCGCAAGACACTTTCCTCTCAGCAATCCTGCCCGAGCCCAGTAACCGTCTTGCAACTCCAAAAGATCAAGGGTTTCTGCAATCAATCGGACTTCTGGCCGTAAGTCACGCGTGGAAAGCAATTCTGTGATTGAGACCGGCGTGACGCGAAGAGTTTCTTGTTGAAGATGATAATCCAGCAAGTCCGTTTTGGTGGTCACAAGCCCTTCTGCCCAAGGGATCAACACGCTGCTATCGGCGACGATCAATCTTCATCGTCCTTGCCGCGCAAAGTCTGCCAACTATCCGAAAACTTAACTTTGCCGCGCAAAGACAACAAGATATCGCGTCGCCGTTCGGCCGCCAACCGCTCAAGACCTTGGCGCACAGCCTCGGTTATGCTGCCGCCACATTGCTCTTGTGCTAGGGCAAGGGCCTTTTCTGGGACTTCGACTGTGATTTTGCGGAGTGCGGACATGGGGATTGGATACCATAAATTTGCACCAGCTTCAAGTACCAGCAATAGCTTCTATCGTGAGGGTCGTAGGAACTGAGAGATTTGGGCAGACGCGGTGCCCCCGCTATCATGGCTAATATTATCGCCGTGTCCCTCCGCCAACGTCACAGGCTGACGGCCATTTGCATCATAGACGCGCCAAAAATCGCACTGCTTAGCGTAGGTGGCAAAGTTGGCGAGGGAACGGTTGTAGCGACGGCGCAGATCGGCTTCTGGTACGTCGTGTCCGCCCTCATACACCCGCCGCGCCACGCGCTCTAGGCAAGTTTCGGGGGTATCGACGAAAAAATAGAGCATCTTGACGGCCAAGCCATTGGCTTTTGCCAATGTGACCAGCCGAAGGTGGGTTTTCCCCGAGAGAGTGGTTTCTAACGAAAAGCTCTGCTTCCCTGCAATCAAGTCGCGCGCCATTTCAAGCGCCACACGCGCGGCACGGGTTTGTTGTCGCGATGGATCAAGTGGTGAGAGGCCTTGGGCAATCAGGTCTAGATTCACAAACTGTGTCGTTCCCGAAACCGTCGCAATCCGCGCCCTTGCATAAGTTGTCTTCCCGACACCGTCCGCGCCAGCAATTAACCAAAGCGTGGGGCGACCATCGCCTTCCATCCCTAATCCGCATCCATCTTCAAGGCCGCAATAAATGCTTCTTGTGGAATGTCCACATTACCAAACTGGCGCATGCGCTTCTTACCCGCTTTTTGCTTATCCAGCAGTTTGCGCTTGCGCGACGCGTCGCCGCCGTAGCATTTGGCGGTGACGTCCTTGCGCATGGCAGAGATGGTTTCGCGTGCGACAACGCGGCCACCAATTGCGGCTTGGATGGGGATTTTGAACAAATGTTGCGGGATTAGTTCTTTGAGTTTCTCGCACATCCCACGTCCCCGCATCTCGGCACGTCCGGCATGGACTAGCATTGATAGCGCGTCCACAGGCTCTTCATTGACCAGAATAGACATCAAAACCAGATTGCCGATCTTGTAATCCTCAATCGAATAATCGAACGACGCATAGCCCTTTGAGATCGACTTTAGGCGGTCATAAAAGTCAAACACCACCTCATTGAGTGGCAATTCATAGACCAACATGGCGCGCGATCCGACATAGGTCAGCTCCCGCTGATTGCCGCGCCGATCTTGGCACAGCTTCATGATGGAACCGAGATATTCGTCAGGCGTCAGGATAGTGGCCTTGATCCACGGTTCCTGAATGCTCTCAATCGACATGATATCGGGCATGTCAGCGGGGTTGTGGAGGCTGAGTTCCTCGCCGCTACGCAGTTTGATATTGTAGATGACCGACGGTGCAGTCGCGATCAGGTCAAGATTAAACTCGCGGCTCAGGCGCTCTTGGATGATCTCTAAATGCAGCAATCCCAAGAAACCGCATCGAAAGCCAAAGCCCAAGGCCGCACTGGTTTCCATCTCGTAGGAGAAACTAGCGTCATTGAGCCGCAAGCGCCCCATTGCCGCGCGCAAATCTTCAAAGTTGGCCGCGTCCACGGGGAATAGGCCGCAAAATACGACAGGTTGGGCAGGCTTAAAGCCAACAAGGGCGGTTGCAGTTTGGCGCTTCTCTTCAGTGATGGTGTCACCCACCGCCGCATCGGCTACTTCCTTGATAGAAGCCGTAAGAAAGCCGATTTCGCCGGGCCCCAGCTCGTCAATTTCAGTGATCTTGGGTTTGAACACGCCAACACGGTCGAGTTGATAAGCGGCACCCGTGGCCATCATTTTGACCCGCATACCTTTTTTCATCACGCCATCAATGATGCGGACCAAAACGACGACACCCAAATATTGGTCGTAATAGGCGTCCATTAAAAGCGCTTTGAGCGGTGCATCGCGATCGCCCGTGCTGGGCGGTGGCAAGCGGGTTATGATCGCCTCAAGCACGTCTTCAATGCCAAGCCCTGTTTTAGCCGAGATCATTATGGCGTCAGACGCATCAAGGCCAATCACTTCCTCGATCTGGGCTTTTACGCGGTCAGGTTCAGCGGCGGGCAGATCGACTTTATTAAGGACAGGAACGATCTCAAGATTGGCATCAAGTGCTTGATAGACGTTCGCCAATGTTTGGGCCTCCACGCCTTGGCTCGCATCCACCACCAAAAGCGCGCCTTCGCACGCCGCCAGTGAGCGGGAAACTTCATAGGCAAAGTCAACGTGGCCCGGGGTGTCGATCAGGTTTAACACATAGTCCTGTCCGCCGCGGTGATACTCAAGGCGCACGGTTTGGGCTTTGATTGTGATGCCCCTTTCGCGCTCAATATCCATATTGTCGAGAACTTGGTTGGTCATCTCACGCAAGGTGAGACCGCCCGTTAATTGGATCAGGCGATCCGAGAGTGTAGACTTGCCATGGTCAATATGGGCGACAATGGAGAAATTGCGGATGTTTTCACGAGCTATCATAAGCGTGGACATAGCGCGGAGCGTGGCGTTGGGGAAGCGGGTTTGGCGGTAGGGGTGGTGAGTTCCCTGCCATAACGCCGCCACATTAACCACTCACTAACCATATTTCGACATATCGGAGCGGGGGCCAACTGGATAAAACGCCATGCGCATGCAAACAACTGCTCTCATTACATTTTTGTCACTGATGTGTTCGGCCGCTTACGCGGATCAACGTGCCGGCCCCTCGACCGACGAGAGCGTGCCCCAACCCATTGCGACAGACGCGTCAACGGCCGCAGTTGTGCGACGTGAGACCCCCAGCAATACCTTTAGTGCCGAAGAAATAGCACTCGCTGCAGGCACATTCTTTGGCAAAACCTCGGGCGCTATGGGCCAGGTCGTCGAACGCGTGTTTCGTGATCAGGGCCAGCCCCTCGGCTATATCCGTGGCGAAGAGGCATCAGGTGCGATCGGCATCGGTGTGCGCTATGGTCGCGGCACTCTGGTGATGAAAAATGGTCAGGAGCGACCTGTGTTTTGGCAAGGCCCCTCAATCGGTCTGGACACGGGCGGCAATGTCAGCAAAGTTTTCACGTTGGTCTATAATCTAGATAATCCAGACGGCCTATATCGTCGCTACCCAGGCGTGGAGGGATCTGCTTTCTTTGTAGCAGGTGTTTCGGTGACTTATCAGCGAGCGGAGGGCGTGACACTAGCCCCGATGCGCACTGGCGTTGGGTTTCGCGCAGGCGTCAATGCAGGTTATACAGCTTATTCAAAAAAGCGACGCTGGGTGCCCCTCTAAATCGCCTTACGCCATGAATGGTGAACAATTATCTGTAGCGCCCAACTAAGCGGATAATCGATATTTGGGCTTGCTTTGACGTTGCAATTTCGTCAAGTAGGACGGTCGTCTCCGTGCCGAATGCCTGTTTTGGACTGCTATTGTTATGCAAATCACCCCAACAATTTTGCCAGACGTTTTGATTTTGTGTCCGACCAAACATCACGACCAACGGGGCTTTTTTTCTGAAACATTCAAGAACCAAACGCTCATTGACAATGGTATCAATCTAGATTGGTGCCAAGACAATCACTCGGTTTCATTGGGACGGGGCGTGGTGCGGGGTTTACATTTCCAACGCCCGCCCTTTGCTCAAGCTAAACTAATTCGCGTCACGCGCGGCGCTATCCTAGACGTAGCGGTCGATATTCGTCGTGGTTCGCCCACGCATGGCAAACATGTTGCCGTTGAGTTGTCGGAGCAAAATTGGCAACAATTGCTGATTCCAATTGGTTTTGCACACGGCTTTTGCACGCTGACTGAACACACTGAAGTGCAGTATAAAGTGACGTGCGGATATCAATCAGATAGCGAAGGCGGTCTCCTTTGGAATGACCCACAACTAGGCATTGATTGGAAAATCAGTGATGCTCAGGCTATAACGTCGCCGCGAGATAACGATTGGTCGGACTTGGCCAGTTTTGTATCGCCATTCGCCTATTCTGGCTGACCAGTTAGCGTTGAACGCCGTCCAAACCGAAATTACAATTTATCGCGATATTTGTTGGTGATCGGGTAGCGGCGGTCGCGGCCAAAATTGCGAGTGCCAATTTTAACCCCGGGTGGCGCTTGGCGGCGTTTGTACTCCGCCACATACAGCAGGTTTTGAATGCGTTGGACCGTTGCTAGGTCGTGCCCGCGCGCCACAACATCCTCAATCTCTTCTTCCTGTTCGACAAATGCATGCAGCATGTCATCGAGAGCTGGATAAGGCGGCAAGCTGTCTTGATCTTTTTGATTGTCACGCAATTCTGCAGAGGGCGCTTTGTCGATGATACGCTGTGGGATCACCTCGCCCGGCGGACCCAATCCAATAACGCTTGTGTTGGCATTGCGCCAAGCTGACAATGCATAAACCTCCATCTTATAAAGGTCTTTGAGAGCATTATAGCCGCCACACATGTCGCCATAAAGTGTGGCATAGCCGACTGCCATTTCACTTTTATTGCCAGTGGTGAGCACCATATGTCCGAGCTTATTCGATAAAGCCATGAGGATCACAGCGCGGGTCCGGCTTTGAATGTTTTCCTCGGCAATACCCGCTTGCGTGCCTTCAAACAAGGGTTCGAGCATCGCGGCAAATGCCCCAATCGCAGGTTCAATCGCTACACTATCATAGTGCACGCCTAATCGCTTTGCATTATCGGCGGCATCATCAAGGCTATCTTGGCTAGTATAACGAGACGGCATCATGACCGCGCGCACGCGATCTGGACCCAATGCGTCCGCCGCCACCGCGGCGCTTAATCCCGAATCAATGCCGCCAGACAGCCCGAGCAAAACACCGGGAAAGCCGTTTTTGTCGACATAGTCGCGCAACGCTAACACCATGGCTGCATAGTCAGCGGGAAGCCCAATTATTTGGTCGACGATTTTGGCTTTGACACAAATCCAGTCCGCGCCTTGTTTTTCCCAGTGCGAGATCGACAAATCTTCAGTGAAATTGGGCAGGCTTTGAACGATAGCACCATGATGTGACAACGCAAAGCTGCCGCCATCAAAACACAACTCATCCTGACCGCCAACTTGATTGACATAAATCAACGGCATGCCCGTTTCGGCGACACGTGCACGCGCACAAGCCAAACGCTCGTCCCGTATTGGCCTTCGGTAAGGTGAGCCATTTGGCACAATGAGTATCTCTGCACCCGCCTGTTTCAAGCCGCTTGTTACCCGGTCAAACCAAATGTCTTCGCAAATCGGCAAGCCAATTCTCACGCCCTTGATCGTCACAGGCTGGGGTATGGGTCCGGCATCAAATACACGCTTTTCATCAAAGACAGCATAATTGGGCAGCTCATGCTTAAACCTGACGTCCTGTACTTTGCCGTCTGCTAAAACCGCCACGGCGTTATAGAGCCCCGCGCTTGTCCGCCACGGTGTACCAACGATAATAGCCATATCGCCACCCATTGTATCGCCAGCCAAAGCTGTAATCGCGTCCATACAGTCTTTGACGGCAGCAGGCTTTCGCACCAAATCTTCGGGTGGGTAGCCTAAAATATAAAGTTCGCCCAAGACCAATATGTCGGCTTTGTAAGATCGTGCCCATAGCACGGCGATGCGTGCTTGGTCCAAATTCGCTTCTATAGCTCCGACAACGGGGTTCATCTGAGCAGAAACAATGGTGAGTTTAGAGGTGGGGTCAATCATGTATGTGATGATAGCGCGGTGCGATGGACTCGGCAAAGGGGTGTTGTGCGGGTTATAGCGATAAGCTGGTCGAGATTTCGCAATTTTCATGTGGCAGCGCTTGAATACAATTTTTTCTAACTCGTTACGTTCAGCGATTGCCGTGCATGGAGCAGCTCCGCGCCTTGCAATTTAGTCGCTTTTGTCTATACGTCGCGCTCCCAACCGATCGTCCGGCGAAACGGCATGCCGTGGCGGTTTTTTAGCTGGCCTTTTTTCTCAAGTTTTTTCTTGTGAAAACAGGCTTGTGCATCTAGCACTTAGGAGAGCAAAATGCCGAAACTGAAGACCAAAAGCGGTGTTAAAAAGCGCTTTAAGATTACGGCTACCGGCAAAGTCATGCACGGTGCTGTGGGCAAGCGTCACCGTTTGATGTCCCACAATTCAAAATATATCCGTCAAAACCGTGGAACTGATTTGCTGGCAAAGCCTGATGCAATTCGTGTGAAACTTTGGACGCCCTACGGGCTGTAAGGATATAGAAAATGGCACGTATTAAAGCAGGCGAGCAAACACGCGCTCGTCGTAAGAACATCCTGAAAGCCGCCAAAGGCTATCAAGGCCGTCGTAAGAACACGATCCGCACCGCAACCGCCGCCGTCTGGCGTGCAGGTCAATATGCGTATCGCGACCGTAAAGCTAAAAAGCGTAACTT
>JAYSRI010000154.1:0-4510 GCA_043721175.1 Alphaproteobacteria bacterium | reverse complement strand
GAAATTGGTGCTTTAACGGCCTACGTCGGACGTCATTTTAGTATGGCCAGCAACGAATCTAAAGGCGTGTTCGGCCGCTCAAGGCCATTTGTGACCGCGCCAAACCTAGCTGTTTGCACGAGTGAAAAGCCTGGCGGCTTTAGCTATCCGTCTGGTCACGCGGGGTGGGGCTGGATTTCCGCACAGGTGTTGGCGCGCGTCGAGCCTCGCAATGCCACTATCATCTTGGCGCGCGGAATAGATTACGGGCAAAGCCGCGTTGTTTGTGGGGTTCATTACCCCAGTGACTTGATTGCAGGGCGGCTGTTAGCTGACGCCGTTTTAGCGCATCTGGATAATGACGCTCAGTATTTGCGTTTGTTGGCAGCTGCAAAAGCTGTTGTGAAATAGGTTTCTGTCATCGCCCACTGATTTTGTTACGACCAGTCGTGAAGCCAGCCAGATTGATCATGTGAACCAGCATGAATATCGCGATCAATGCAAAAACAAGTGAGAGTGGCGTCCAAGGTATCATGCGCACTTTACCAAAAGCCGTTGGGCGAGCTGCCCTCCACGAACTCAAGGCAAACATCGTCGCGCTAACGCCAAATATTACAAGTGTTGTTGTCCAATCCACGTTTGCCCACCTCGCGCGCATGGCGTGCGTGCCGCGCAACCATGATCTGTTTTATCCCAGATAGTCGGCGTGAACACCACGCGCCAGATGGCACGACATGCCGATAGCGACTGAAGGCAGTAATAAAGCGGTAAAGTAGGGATCGCTTTGAGCAGTTCAGGCCTCCCGTCACGGTGGCAAGCTACGCACGATGCGATTGCATTGCCTACTAATCCCACAAGCAAAAATTGCCAAGCGGAAGAAGGCGAAGCCATTGTAAAACTAGCCAGCCCACCCAAAGTAATCGGTAATGCAATGATGGCTGCTAACGGACCTGTTCCAAGACCGAGCATAAATGCCAAACATCCGTATCCGCCTAAACTTTTTATCAATTGAAATGGTGTCCGCATATGAACGCTAAAGGTCTGCATATGTCCTTGAATCCAGCGTCCGCGTTGACGGATCCAAGCGGAGCATTTGGGCGGCGCTTCTTCGAAGGTAGGCGGCGATATCAAGCCCGCCCGAAAGCCGTTGCGGGCCAGACGCACGCCAAGATCGGCATCTTCGGTGACGTTGTAAGGATCCCATCCACCGACTTCGCGCAGGACAGAAGTTCGAAAATGGTTTGACGTGCCGCCTAACGGCAAGAGCCCTGACAATCGGGAAAACGCAGGCAACATAATCCGGAACCATACCGCGTAATCAAGTGCAAACTGGCGGGCGATCCAACTTTCATTATGGTTCCAAGTCACAAGTGGCGCTTGTACAACTGCGAGATTGGAAGGCCCGCTGACAAACGCATGAAAGGCAGCACGTAATTGAGAAGGTGATGGCCGATCTTCAGCGTCGTAGACACTAATAAAGCGGCCTTGGGCAAATGGCAAAGCAGTCTCAAGTGCGTTAGGCTTGGTTCGTGGACCGCCGATGGGTACCCGCACAATTCGGAAGTTATAGTTTTTGCGCAAGTTGCAGAGGGCGGCGATCGTCTCGACATCATCGCGCTCACACGCAAAAATGATGTCTAATTGGTCAGACGGCCATTCTAGCTTAACTAACGCTGACAGGAGCGATGGTACGCTGTCGGCTTCATGATATAAGGCGACTAGGATTGTCCAAACAGGAGCTGCATCTATGCTCGGGATCTCTGGTAATTCTAAACTCGATGTCATTGGGATAGCGCAGGCAATCAAGCGCACAAGCCCGATAGCGCCAAATAAACAGCATAACACCAGCCACGTTGCTTCAAAACCCGGCGTTCCAACCGTGCCAAACATAGCGTAAAAACACAGTATAATCAATATTACAGCCATAACGCGCCCACTTGGTCGTCGAGCAGATTGACTGGAATTGCTGTCGCTTAGATGAGACTGTGCATCTGTTGCTGCACGAGCTATCATACGGGCACTGGGATCACGCCATTTACTTACGCACGGCTTCGCCGTTCGCGCACCACCTAAGGCGCGCAACCGCTTGGAATTTTTCATAGAATATAGCCCACCACAAGTTGGTGAATGGGCTGATTAAGCTCTGCCTCACTCCCAACTTACACCTTAAAGTCATCACGAGGGAAGTTAGGCGTCTAGCTATTTAAGGTAGTTATTTAGCGGCTGCATTGTCTTATAACAGTGATTTTGGTTGATTATTTGAAGAATCAGCAATCAGTTTCGCAAATTCTAATTTGACGCCCGCAAACTCGCTGAACCGAAAACGCCATTAACTTCGCTAAGGAGCGTTGGATAAAAATACTCCCCCGGTGCGAGGAAAAGCATGACGTGGACTTTCCCTGAAACAAGCGCAACTTGAGCGGTGCCAGAAATATCCAGGCCGGCATCGGTTTTCGCGCCAATATCAAACCGCAGGCCGTCAGCTGCGCCAAATTTGGTCGGGCGCAGGTTTGATGAGACAACACCTTCATAGCCAAAGGCCGCGACCGTATCGACAACAAACTCAGCCAATTCATTTTCTGTCATATCGCGCCGCACCACGGGCATCGGGCGGCTTTTCAGGGTCGTGCGGACAATTGACTTGCCCACTGCCAGCCCTTCAGTGAGATAGAAATTGTTCAGCAAAGGGCCATCAATCGTTAAATACTTGACTTCACGGTTGAGATTGAACAGCGAAATGCTCGACCACGTTTTTTGAAGCGTCACATTGTAAGCAGAACCAACCGGAAAATTTCCCGTAACAGCCGTCGCACCACCGCAAGCCCCAAGGCCGATTAATAGAGAAAAAACAATGGCTTTGAGGGCCGCATTCCTGCAAGTTTTGCTGATTTGAAAGTTGGGGCGTGTCATTTTGTAGGTGTTCAATTTATGGCCCTCATGCGATCAAGGCGAGCAGCAACAAGTGCGCGATCAGGCGCGTCAGGTGCTTTGGAAAGATAGGATTGAAGAGTTGAAATTGCCTCGGCTTTCTGACCAACGCGACTTTGGGCATCTGCTAGTTCGCGCCATGCGTCAGCTGGAGCGTCTGGGAAGCTAATGGCAAGTTGATAAAGGCCCATGGCTTGGTCTAAATCGCCATCTTTGCGACGCAAACGCAAAAGTTCAGCTTCGTAAAAAGTTAAAACGCCCATGTCTGTGCCAAGCAGCTTGAGGCGCTTGATCAAATCCAATGTTTGCCCGTAGTCGCGACGCCGCAATTCTTCGCGCAACCAAAGCCCAAGATAGGGCCGAATTGCCGCACGATGTGTTTCGCGTCCGACCGTCCAAGATTTTTGGCTAGAGGCATTGGCGGTGATAGTCGCGATAGCAGTTGCCGACATAGCATCAAGTGATGCGGCACGGACCGCAGACACCGGGTGGGTGTTAAATATGCTTGAGCGTGCCTCACGGCGTCGCACGGCAGCAAACTCAGACGCAGCTGTTTCTGCAATCAACAGGCGCCAAAGCTCAGCACCTTGTGCTGGGTCATAGCCAGCTGCCACAGCGCGCTGAAATCCAATGCTGTCAGCCTGCACCTCGCTTTCGCGGGAAAAGCCGAAAACAGAGGCAACAGCACCTAAATAGATGATGTCGCCCACATAGGACGGAGCACCTGCGGCACCGGCAACAATTGATAAGCCCATAGCCCAGTTTGAGCGCGAGCGCATATTTCGCCACGCTTCAATCGAGTGGTTCTCTTGAAAATGACCAGCCTCGTGAGCGATCACGAACGCAACTTGAGCCTCGTTTTCTGCACGCAACAATAGACCAGACCACACTTCCATGTAGCCGTTGGGGGCCATGGAGGCGTTAAAGGCGGGGCGAGACATGAGGTAAATGCGCGTATCGCCGCAATATTCGGGCGCGACTTTACACCTTATGCCGTTCACATAGGTGTTGAGCGCGGGAGCTGCTATCAACTGGCCCGCTCGCTTCGCTTCGATTTCGGCTTTGTCGGATAAATCCCAGATGCTGGCTTCAACGCTGTTAGTTGCGGGTCTTTGGCCTGCCGGACGCGCTTGCGCAGCAACCATCGTTGGAATCATAACACCGCTGAGCGCGACGATGCACCAATTAACAATACGCTTAGATGCGACTGTCTTCATAAGGGTACGTCCTTCAACAAAGTTGTGATCAGGCCTTGGGCACCTTCTGGCTTGCGCATATCATCTTGAGGTCCAGCTGTAGCCACGTTGAACCACACAACTTTTCCGGTCGAAAGCTCAATAAGCGACGCATAAATTTGTTGACCGCCCATGGGCACAGAAGCGCCCAGCGCTGCGCCCGCAATGGCCATCGCCCACCGCCCGCCCGACGAATAGGACCCCCGCCCGAAAGTAATCAAAGCGTATTTGGCATCACTGCCTGTACTGGCAACGCGGGCAAGCTCCATGGCACCAGGACCTAAAGTCCAATTGAAGTCAGATGATGGGCGTGTTGGAAGTGGCACAAAGCCGTAATTGAACGACAAAATAGAGTTGGCCACTGCATC
>JAYSRI010000153.1:0-4511 GCA_043721175.1 Alphaproteobacteria bacterium | reverse complement strand
TGCTTTGAGTTTGCAAATTTTGTTCGGCGTTCACCCTGAACCCGAAACAACGCTGTCCAACATTACCTCAAAGATAATCCCAAAATTAATCAACGCCTCCTCAGCGCCAGAACCCGACCACATCTTTCGCCTCCGCCAAGATCGGCTGGGCCATCGCGTCAGCGCGGGCAGCACCTTTGCGCAAAATAGCATCAAGCTGGGTTGGATCGGCCATAAATTCGGTCATGCGCGCTGTAATGGGACCCAGTTTTTCGACCGCCAAATCAGCCAAACGCGGCTTAAACACCCCAAAGCCTTGGCCTGCAAATTCACTAACGACGGCTTCTTTGGTCATCTCGGCGAATGCCGCATAAATAGCGACCAAATTATTGACCTCTGGGCGATCTTTCAGCTCGTCAACATGGGTTGGCATTGGCAAAGTATCAGTCCGAGCTTTGCGCAATTTCTTGGAAATCACGTCGATGCTGTCAGTCATATTGATGCGTGAATTATCAGCTGGGTCGGACTTGGACATCTTTTTAGTGCCGTCCTGCAAATTCATAACCCGCGCCGCTGGCCCACCAATGAGAGGTTCGGGCAATGGGAAAAAGTCTGGCACCTTAAAATCTGAGTTAAAGCGTGCCGCCACATCGCGTGTCAGCTCTAGATGTTGCTTTTGATCCTCGCCGACAGGCACATGTGTCGCTCGGTAAGCCAAAATGTCGGCTGCCATCAAAACAGGATAAGCATATAGGCCAACCGACTCGCGTTCGGAGTTTTTACCGGCTTTGTCTTTGAACTGGGTCATCCTGTCCAGCCATCCCAAGCGTGCGACGCAATTGAGTATCCACGCCAGTTCTGCGTGCGCGGTCACCGCAGACTGCACAAAGACAATCGCATTGTCAGGATCAATACCACTCGCCAGATAAGCCGCTGCGATCTCGCGCGTTTGACTCTTAAGGGCGGCTGGATCTTGGGGAACTGTGATGGCATGCAGGTCAACCACGCAAAACAGGCTTTCGGCTTCATGTTGAAGCGAAACAAACCGTTGCATCGCGCCCAGATAATTACCAATATGAACGTTAGCTGTTGGCTGCATGCCCGAGAACACACGCATTTTTGGGGTGTTAGTCATTGGTTTGGTCTCAATTTATGTAGGATCATCGGCGGGTAAAGCGGGCGCGCCAACGGGTTTGCGCAGGGCGTTTTTGATGTCGGCCATTGTAACAGCTTTCAGCGCGAACGCACAGATAACATAAACGATGCCGCCAATGCCACAAACGCCTAAAGTGGCTATCTCTTTGCCTAAAGGCATGTGCGCGTCAAACCACGTTTCAATGGGCACACGGTAAGTGGCAGCAAAACCTAGTACACCTCCCATGATCAGTGTCGCGACACCAATGCGCAATAATTTCGGCATCACCCACGCTTCGGGCCGCCAATATTCCCGGCGCAACAAAGTTACGGCTAACAAAATCGCGTTGGTCCAGCCGGCAACACTGGCAGCAATTGCGAGGCCGACATATCCGGGGTGACCAAAATGGCGCAATGTAAAAAAGGCACTTGCTCCAACAATCACATTCACCCCGACCCCAATCAGAGCAAATCGCATCGGGCTTTTGGTATCTTGGCGCGCAAAAAATGGCGGGGCTAGAATGCGGATCAGAATAAAGGCCGGCACGCCCCAGCCATAGTGAACCAGCGCATTTGCCGTTGCGCGCGCATCATCAATAGTAAATTGTCCACCCGTCCAAAAACCTTGCATTAGAAAGAATGGCATAACGACCAAAGCGGCCGTCGCGGGCAACGCAAATGCCAAAGATAACACAACCGCTTCGTCAATGGCCTTGGTATCGTCATCGCTGCCCTGCGTGGCAACAGCCTGGGCTAAACGCGGCAAAAGTGCGACGCCGATCGCTACACCAATAAGCCCCAGCGGCAATTGATATAAACGATCCGCCGCATATAGCCACGACTTAGCACCCTCTTCGAAACTGGACAAAGACTGCGAGACAAGGACGTTAATTTGCGTGGCCGAACCGGCAATCACGGCAGGGCCCATTAAACCAATCATCTGTTTCACTTCTGGGGTCAGACGCGGCATTCCAATGCGCAACTTTACCCCCATGCGACGGCAACCAATGTAAAGTGCTAATGCTTGGAGGACGCCAGCAATTGAAATTGCAATTGACCCGTTGATCGCTGCTTGTTCAGGGGATTTGGTTGGCAAAACTGCCAGTAAGATTGTGATATTCAATAAGGAGGGTGCAGCCGCTGACAAAGCAAACTTGCCCGCTGTATTGAGCACGCCGGAAAACAGTGAACTCAGCGCCATTCCCACCAGATAGGGCATGGTGATTTGGGTCAATAAAATCGCGAGCTTAAATGGTACAGGCTGATCGGCATAGCCGCCGTGCATCAGCAACATGATCCATGGCATCGCCAGTTGGCAGACAATCGTAACCACCGCTGAGGCGAGGGTCAGGACCGAAAAAGTATCACTCGCCACACCCTGCGCATAAACGTCGCCCATCTGGTTTTTCGTGCGCGCATAGGCTGGCACAAACGCTTGGCTAAACGCACCCTCGGCCAAAATACGACGAAACAGGTTTGGAAAAGTTTGTGCGGTTGCAAACGCATCACCGATCCAACCTGCCCCCATCATGTTGGAAATGGCACGGTCCCGCGCATAGCCAAGTAGCCTCGACAGCATTGTGAAGCTGGCCTGAACAAGCGTATTGCGGGCGAGGGACATAAGTGAATTGGCTCCAGTTGGCGTGGTTTAGCTTGGCACGGCCCTATCAGGGAAGGTGTGTGCTGCATGATGTGTCGCTGTGGCAGATTTCAGGCAATTATCTTGCTAAATCATGTAAGTTTCACCATTGTCTGCGCATGAATGTACCCCCAGCCGATGAAACCCTTAATGCCAGAACCGATGTCAGCCTCAGTATCAGTAATGTGCGGGGCCAGATCGACAGCATTGACGCCCAGATCGCTCAACTAATCGTGCAGCGTTGCAACCTTTCCGCTAGCGTCGCGCAGGCCAAACGCCAGGCCGGTGACACGGCATTTGGTTGGCGACCTGCCCGCGAAGTTGAGATCATGCGTACATTGTTGCAGGGTCAGGCCAGTCTCAATCCCGAGCTGGCCTTTTGTGTCTGGCGGGCCTTGATTAGTGCGAATTTAGCGGCCCAAGGCGACCTTGTTATTTATACCACAGGAGCGACGCAACAGGCGGCAAATGAAGCATTTAGCGTCGCGGCTGCACCCAAAAAACTCGCCAACGCACAACTGGTTTTTGAGGCCTTACTTGAAGATGACCACGCTGTTGGTGTCATGCCATGGCCAGATTGCAATGATTGGTGGGTCACGATGATGGAGTCGCGCTTTTCAACATTGCATGTATGTGCCGCCAGTCCGATTGCAGGGATTGGCCCACAGGTTATGCTTGTCGCACAGCGCATCCCGGAACCAGCGGGTGACGATATCAGTCTTGTTGCCGGGCCAATCGGATTGTTTGAAGGTGGTGAAATGGACCGCTCCGGTAGTCTTGCCCTTGTATCGGTTGGTGAATTTTTTGTCCCTGAAACAGTTTTGCCAGCTGGCTGCCGCCTAATTGGGAGCTTTGCGTTAGCCTAGTAACCAATTCCTGCGTCCCCCATTTGGCGAAATGACGCGCACACGCTATGAGGCTGGGAAAGTTTCATTTTTACACCGAAAGTCAGTTTCAAATGGTCAAGGTCATCGCGTCCAGTCTGCGCAAGGGCAATGTTGTCGAGCATTCCGATAATCGCCTCTATGTCATTCTCACTCTGCAAAACATTCACCCGGGAAAAGGTACCCCGGTTACCCAAGTCGAAATGCGCCGTATCACTGATGGTGTCAAAATGACCGAACGGTTCAAGACCACCGATCAAGTCGAGAAGGCTTTTGTTGAAGAAAACAAATTTAACTATCTGTATGATGACGGCGAAGCCCATATCTTCATGAACCCCGACAATTTTGAGCAAGTGCCAGTCCCTTACGATGTGATGGGAACTGACGCGGCTTATCTGCAAGAAAACATGGAGGTCTATTTGACCATCTATAACGAAACTCCGCTGGCCGCCGTTTTGCCGACGCGGGTGACTTTGGAAATCATCGATACAGAACCCAGCATGAAGGGCCAAACGGCATCGTCGTCTTACAAACCAGCCAAACTATCCAATGGGGTGCGCACCATGGTGCCGCCGTATATTGCAACTGGTACGCGCATTGTGGTGTTAACTGAAGATGGCTCTTATGTGGAGCGTGCGAAAGACTAATGGAGAGCAAGGGCGCGCAGCACGAGCTGCGGCCCGCTAGTGGTAAAGGATATTGCATCTGGTGCCCCCCGCGCGCAGAGCACGGCTGATAACCCCCCGCCCCATCAAGCTCAGGAATGGCGGTGGGCATTCAATCTTCACTTTTTATTGGTCGCAGGCTCCAACCTGCTCGTATCAAAGAGCGGTGATGGTGGGCCAGTAGTTGCGCGGCGGCGTTAGTGGTGGCGG
>JAYSRI010000152.1:0-4515 GCA_043721175.1 Alphaproteobacteria bacterium | reverse complement strand
ACCAGCCAATATCGCTTTTTCATGTCGCCCCCTGAGACTTTTTCAACTTTTTTGCTCAGTGTAATGGGATATTCAGGCGCGTCTACAGATATTGCGCGAAAAAATAGGCAAGCATCACGCCTTGACTGCCCGCAACTTCCGTTCTTCCTTGGGCTTAAAATAGGTACGGATAAACTGCCTTTGACGGGGGTAAATTTCGCTGTCAAAGCGGCGGCCGTTGAATACCCCGTAATGCCCAACACCTTCCTGCACATATTCCTCATGCAGGTCAGCGGGAATGCCCGTGCATAAATCGTGGGCTGCACGGGTTTGGCCCAAACCAGAGATATCGTCTTTCTCACCCTCAATCGTCATGAGCGCAACGGTTTTGATGGCGTCGATGTTCACGAGGCGATCGCGGTGCATAAATGTGCCGCGCGCCAGATGGTGTTCCTGAAAAACCTTAGTGATGGTTTGAAGATAAAATTCTTCTGTAAGGTCAAGCACGGACAGATACTCATCATAAAAAGCGCGATGCTTGTCCGCGCTATCGCCGTCGCCAGCCACCAATTGATTGAAGAAATCCTTATGGGCATCAACGTGGCGATCCATGTTCATTTGCATGAACGACGCGAGTTGAACAAAGCCAGGATAAACCCGCCTGAAAGCGCCGGGATAAATCGCGGGCACAGTCTTGATCATCTCCGACTTGAACCACGTGAAAGGGCGATCCTCAGCCAGTTTATTGGTCACAGTTGGCGATTTTCGCGCATCAATGGGTGAACCCAAATAAGCCATTGTTGCGGGTAAAGCTGGGTCATTATCTTCGGCCATCAGGGCAATCGCCGCCAATACTGGAGGCCCAGGCTGACACACGGCGACGACATTGGCGTTTGGCCCCAAGTGCGTCAGAATTTTCCGGATATGGTCGATATAGTCGTCAAGGTCGAAACGGCCTTCACTGATAGGTACTTGGCGGGCATCATGCCAATCGGTGATGTAAACATCATGATCTTGAATAAAAGCCTGCACGGTACCGCGCAACAATGTTGCGTAATGCCCCGACAAAGGGGCTACGATCAACACGCGCGGCTCAATCCAGTCAGCCCCGCGAGCCAGCTCCATCGCCTGTGCGTCGCGCTTAAAGTGCAATAATGAACACCATGGCGATGACCACACGACCGTTGGCGCAATTTTGACGGTGACGCCGTTAATCAGTGTTGATGCGATATTCCATTCAGGCTTGCCATAGCGACGGGTGATTGTCTCGAAGACATCGGCGGCGGCGGCTAGGCTTTTCCCCATCGGCGTGTAGGAAACCGGATTGAATGGGTGGGTCAGCAAGGCGCGCTGCATACTGATTGCAAAGCGCCAAGGCGTTAAGGCGGCACGTTGCATCTCAAGCAAAGTATACAGCATTCCAGCCCCAATCCGAATTTTGATCTCGCACATGCGACAGCATGGTCACGTCACTGCCACAAATCCACACCCACAAATAGCCACGCTACTGTGTGCAAATGCAATATGTTGCATTTGCACACGAACTCAAAATCAAGAAGCGATCCGGCGACCTTGAATGACATCCGCCAATTCGTTGACGATATCTGTAATCACATGCTCGTCGCTGCCTTCAGCCATCAGGCGCACGAGGGGTTCTGTACCGGATGTGCGCACAACCAGCCGCCCGCCCATGCCAGCAAGTTTCTCCTCAGCTTTCTGAACATGGGCCAGCATATCAGGATTGGTGAGCGGGGATGCACCCGAATATCGAATGTTCTTCTTTGCCTGAGGCGATGGTGCGAATACATTCAGAGTTTCACTTGCCGATTTACCACTGTTGACCATGGAGGCCAGCACACGCAGTGCGGACACTAACCCGTCACCAGTTGTCGCATAGTCGAGCAACACAACATGGCCCGATTGCTCGCCGCCCAGATTGCAGCCGTCTTCGCGCATCCGTGCTACAACTTGGCGATCACCGACCCCGGTGCGGATGAGCTTGGAGCCAATGGATTCAAGATAATGCTCAAGACCCAGGTTTGACATGATTGTGGTCACGACGCCGGGACCTTTGAGTGTGCCTTCAGCAACCATATCGCGCGCTATCGCTGCAATAATCTGGTCACCATCAATCTCGCGCCCTTTCTCGTCGACGATGATCAACCGGTCGGCATCGCCGTCAAGCGCGATGCCGATGTCGGCGCGGCGATCTAAAACATTTTGGCGCAACAATGCGGTATCGGTAGACCCGCATCCTGCATTAATGTTGCTTCCGTTCGGCGTAACACCAATCTCGACAACCTCAGCACCCAATTCATACAGCGCCCAAGGTGCTGTTTTGTAGGCTGCACCATTGGCGCAATCAATCACCACACGCACGCCTTCAAGGCTTTTCCCACGAGGAAATGCCCCTTTTGCATATTCAACATAGCGCCCGCGGCTATCGTCAAAACTCTTAACCGTACCAATTTCATGGGGCCCGGCGCGCACAATCGCATCGGGATTTTCTAGCAAAGCCTCGATTTCGCGCTCTTGTGCGTCAGACAACTTAAAGCCATCCGCACCAAACAATTTGATGCCATTGTCTTGAAATCCGTTATGAGATGCCGAAATCATGACGCCAAGGTCGGCGCGTAAGGATTTCGTGAGAAGGCCAATCGCTGGCGTCGGGATCGGGCCTAGAATTTTGACGTCCACGCCAACTGCCGTGAAGCCAGACACCAGTGCAAATTCGACAAGGTAGCCTGAACGGCGGGTGTCCTTGCCAATGATCACAGTGTGACGATGGTCACCCTGCTTGAACACTGTGCCAGCAGCCATACCCAAAGCCATCGCAACTTCAGCTGTCATCGGCCACTTGTTCGTCTCACCGCGAATGCCGTCGGTTCCAAAATAGCGTCGGGCCATTTTTATTATCCTTTTAGCGCTCTGCGCCTTGGTGTGGGTTTATTTCAATACTATAGAGACGCTAAAACAACCTTATAGTCCCTTTGTCAAAATTTTTGTGTTACAATCGGGCACTAGCTAAGCCATTTTAGCGACGTTGGTGCTACTGGATTTTCATATGACCGCCCGGCAGCGCGGCTAGCGGCCCACTCCCGCTTTGATTTATAATACCATTTCGCCTGCTCATCGACTTGACCCAACATCATCATGCCCTTCATAAACGGCGCGCTGGTGCCTTGTAGGTTCACGATCCGCATATCCTGACTGAGAAATTTGTTCGCAGCTGGAATTAGAATAGGTCGCAACATATCAATCAACAAATTGCCGGTCCAATAGGTAATTTGGGTTATAAGAGTTGTTTTGGCGTCCATCGGTGTCATGCACGATAAGGTCATGAACTGGCCTTTGGTATTTTCCACAGTTTCCCAGCGATAGCCCGGCAACTTAAACACAATCTCGGACGTCACACCGTCGCCAAACAGGATTTTATACATGGCAGCACTGGAAGGCCTGTGCTTGGCAATCGCCCAGCCATGCAAAACAGGCTCAAATTTCTTGTCTTTGAGCTTGAGACCAGCCGAGCGCGGGCGCCACCACCATTGATCATGCACAAATGGCACATGCCCCGGATCAATAAACCCGAGTGCCGCATTGTCCATATCGACCTCAAACACGCGGCTTATGGCAAACTTTGGCTTGTCCACTTTGATCCCAAGATCGGGCGGCGCAAGATCCGGCACACCGTCAAAGCGGACATCGCTTGATACATAGACAAATACCAACCCGTTGGCCTCGTAACTTGGATAATGGCGCACTTTGATGCGGCTGGTATCAATATTGTCTTCATTGAATAACGAAGGCACTAGCTTGCAGCCGCCATCTGCCCCAAAGCGCCAGCCATGGTAAGGGCATTCAATGGTTGCCACACCATCCGTCTTAACTTGGCGGCCTTCTGACAGTGGGACGCCACGATGGGGGCAAAGATCGCGGATCGCCAATATCTCGCCTGCAGGCGTGCGCCCCAGAAGCACAGGCTCCCCCAATATCATCCGCCGAAACTGCTGACCAGCCTTTAGTTCGGCACTGGTCGCAGCAAAATACCAGCAATCGCGCAACAGGCCGTCATCAGTCAGTGTGTTAATCAGGGGAATTGAGGAAATGTCGTCAGCCATGACCGTCGTTATAGCCTAGATTGAATTGAGGGTGAATGCCCATCCCCCTTGGACCGCGCAGCGCCTGCTGCGCCCCTTTTTTAATATCGACTAATGCGTTGAGTTGAAGGCGCAGCGGCGCTGCGCGGTCCAACTGCCTCCCGCCTTAAACCGCCTCGCCCACTAAATCATAATCGCCCGCATCTACGATCTTCGCCTTGACGATATCGCCGACCTTTACATTGTCATAGCCATGCAGCTCGATATTGCCGTCCACTTCTGGTGCGTCCCAAATGGTGCGGCCGATGGGGCCTTCATCGTCGATTTCGTCGATGATGACGTCAACTGTTTTGCCAATTTTCGAGGACAAGCGCATTTCAGACACCTCTTGCGCGACAGCCATAAAGCGGTGCCAGCGCTCTTCTTTGACTTCTTCAGG
>JAYSRI010000151.1:0-4519 GCA_043721175.1 Alphaproteobacteria bacterium | reverse complement strand
GTTCAATACGTCACCTGACACGTCTCGGTAATGTGGTGCGATTTGCATAGTTTCTGGGGTGCCTTGCGCATGCATCAAAATGACAGGCACGCCAAGTTGCGCCGCTGTTTCGATACTTTGCGCGCTAAAGCTCAATGCCGACACATCATTCCAGCAATTAGCGCCCGCGGCCACTGCCGCTATGGCCACCTCTGGCTTGCGCGTATCAATTGAAATCGGAATGTGTGATTGCGCACGAATGGCCTCAATGAGCTTGATCGTGCGCGACAATTCTTCATCGACGGATACAAACGCTGCGCCGGGACGTGTGCTCTCACCACCAATGTCGAGGATGTCAGCGCCTTGTGTGACCAGTGTAAGCGCGTGCTGGCGCGCGGCGTCATGGCTTTCAAACTGCCCGCCATCGGAAAAGCTGTCTGGTGTCACATTTACGACGCCCATGACAAGCGGGCGAGTGGCTGTATTCAGAGCGCTCAAAATGGAATTCATTGGCGTGGTATAGAAGAGTCGACGATAACTTCACAGCGGTTTTGCTCATATCTCCCCTTTCAATTTCAGCCATTTCGGCCCAAGTAGCAGCCATGCAAACGACCGCCACCCCACCGATCCCGCGCGCCTATGGTGCGATTAATTTTATTGGCCTTCAAACGCTCTATTTGCGCGAGGTACGTCGATTTTGGAAAGTCGCTGTCCAAACGATTTTTGGACCGGTCGTCTCGACTTGGCTTTTGATGGTGGTTTTTGTTATGGCATTCGGGGCTGACAAACGCATGATGAACGGAATTCCGTTCCCCGATTTTTTAGCGCCAGGTTTGATCATGCTGTCGATCATTCAAAATGCGTTTGCCAATTCGTCATCGTCACTGATCGTCGCGAAAGTTCAAGGCACTACCAGTGACTTTTTGATGCCGCCTTTGTCAGCGGGCGAACTAACGGCGGGGTTCATAGCGGGGGCAACGACACGCGGCCTTTTGGTTGCAGTCGCCATGGCCGTGGCAGTCACTATCTTCGCCAATGTCATACCTGTGCATTGGGGCTGGGCGCTTTACTTTGGGTTAACGGGTTCAATTATGTTTGGTGCCTTCGGCGTTTTGGGCGGTATTTGGGCAGACAAATTTGACAATCTGGCCTTTATCACCAGCTTTTTGATCACACCTTTAACGTTTCTATCGGGTACTTTTTACTCCATCAAAGTCTTGCCTGAACCCTTTCATACACTGTCCATGTGGAACCCAGTGTTTCATCTGATCGATGGTTTCCGCTACGGCTTTACGGGCCATGCTGACGCAGACGTGCTGGTGAGTGCAGCGTCCACGGGGCTGATCAGCCTGGTCTTGGTGATTGTGTGCTGGCGGGTGTTTAAGACTGGCTGGCGGATGAAGGCTTAAGTGACCCTTCCAAGCGTTACCGCGTCCCCACAACTGTTACATTACGCGCTTCTAGCCGCACAATACCAGCTTCATCGGTTGGCATTTGGATCAGGACGGGCACAAATACGCCGCCCATAGGCGCAAACAAGAACGTCATGGTTGTCGCATCCATCGGATCAGAAAAGCCCGCAATTGGGCTAAACCGCACCGAACACCGGATGGCGCTGCCGCGATAACCTGAAAAATTGACGTTTTGATTTCCAGAAGGCGACAGGCTCAGGTCAAACCGGGTGCGGCCTTCTAAGAAAACGCGCACTGTCTGACTGCACGGATTGGCCGCAACCGTCATCATGGACGCCATCATCGTAACCTGATCGACGGTGCCCAGTTTTTGCGCTGGCGATGCTGGTGGAGTGCCCATGCCCATGGCAGGATTGGCGGTCGTCGTCACAGCACGGTCATTGAAGTCAACAGTGACAACGCGATTGCGCCGCCCACCTTGATGACGATAATTGCGCGGACGCAACTTACCGTCGGCACCAACAATACCGCTGACACTGTAATTATAGTCTTGGCGGCTACCAGCCAGTGAACGCGCGATCCCGGTCAATCTGTGACTGGCAGTACCGCGATAAGTATCACCACTAAAGGCGTAACTATAAGCACCAGTGCCCACATTGATGCCCTTGGCGATCAAATTGTATTGTATCGCCACGCTTTGCAGGTTGCCCGGTCCCGCCTCTTGAGCGCTCAGCGACAAGGGGCTTAAAACAGCTATTGCCGACAATGCGTTGATGTAAATCGACTTCATAACAACCTCTTTACATCGCTACCTAATGGCTCGCGAACACACGCGCAACACTAGGCACGCATTTAAGTTTTGCGGTTTGCCATAGAGTGTGTGAATGCAGGCTGACTTGTGGGTGCGAGCTTTATTCAGCCGCAATCGCCAAACTCGGGGCCGCCATCACACGGGCTTTGGCTTCATCATATTCGCGCACAAGGCGATCAATGAAAGCGCCAGCGGTTTCAACGGACTTGATTGCGCCAATGCCTTGGCCACAGCCCCAAATGTCGCGCCAAGCCTTTTTGCTGGTATTGCCGCCTGACCCAAAGTTCATTGCCGAAGGATCGCTTTCAGGCAGGTTTGTCGGGTCGAGGCCAGCTGCAACCACTGACGGCGCCAAATAATTGCCATGCACGCCTGTAAACAGGTTGGAATAGATGATGTCATTGGCGTTGCTGTCGACGATCATATCCTTGTAGGCCTGCTCGGCATTGGCTTCTTGGGTGGCGATAAAAGCTGAGCCAATATAGCCAAAATCACCGCCCATGGCCTGAGCAGCCAAAACAGCACCACCATTGGCAATTGAGCCCGACACGCACAACGGACCGTCAAACCACTCACGGATCTCCTGCACCAAGGCAAATGGTGATAGCATCCCTGCGTGTCCGCCTGCTCCAGCTGCAACCGCAATTAAGCCCGACGCTCCCTTTTCAATTGCCTTCTTGGCGTGACGGTTATTGATGATGTCATGCAAAGTTATGCCGCCGTATGATTGGATGGCTTGGTTGACATCTTCACGCGCACCCAGCGACGTGATGACGACAGGAACCTTAAAGGTCACGCAAGCTTCGACATCGTGCATCAAACGGTCATTGGTTTTATGGACGATTTGATTGACGGCAAAAGGTGCTGACGGGCGATCCGGGTTCTTGATATCCCATTCGCCAAGCTCTGTTGTGATGCGATCCAACCACTCATGTAACACTGGGCCAGGACGCGCGTTTAGCGCCGGAAATGACCCAACCACGCCAGCCTTGCACTGGGCAATCACCAACTCCGGCGTTGAAATGATGAATAATGGAGCCCCAATGACGGGTATACGCAGGCGCGATAAAACGGCAGGAACAGACATAGAAACTCCCCAAGAAATTCGTTTGTGATATTGGTTTTGTTCCACAAGATATAGTGCTTCTGGTGGAAAGCCAGCGGCATACTGCACGTCGCCGGAGCAAGGCCTTGGGTTGTCTCGATATGCCTCCAGCGCGACAATGTTGACTGGGCACTCGGGTGACAGCGTGAAGGTAGAAACGGGTAAAAATACGGCCAATCACGATGTCGTTACAATACGCATAAATATAGGCGAAAATCAAAACTAATGCTGGACCTCGCCGTCGTGGTTACGTAAAGATAGGGCGGGGGTGGCTATGGAGTCGCGAAACAATCACAAAGGGCGTGGGCCTGCTCTGGCCGCCACGCTGGATTTAGCTGTTGAATCGAATGCAGACGCTGGACCTGACGCGCTCGCACCGACAGTATTTTTTGTCTCTCAAGATAACCTGGTTGCTGGTGAGTATATCCTTGGTGGATCAGGCACGGCGCGGGATATGCCCGCTTGGCAGCAGGATGCCGGATTTGTTAGTGCGCAGTCTGAAAATGCGCTCCAAGAACGAAATAACATCATCCAATCCTTGAACTATGTCGGACGACACGGCGTGATCCTTGGTCGAAACGGAAAAGTCGTGGTAGCGACAGATGGATGGGTTGATCACATTCGCGTTCTCCCGACATTGAGCCTCAAAAAGCGGCAGCTAGGCTGTATTACGAAGCTGAGCCAGTGCGAGTTGAACCAAGCCATAGAAACAACACTGAGCAACGCCACTCGCGAGGAGACGCGCGTTGCGTTGCGTGATTTAGACGGTTGGGTGCGACACTATTTGCAATTGCGGCGAGTTGGGTTTCACAATCCCGAACTGGTGCTGGTACTTTTGCCAGATTCGCCCCAAGCGCTATCCCGACGGTTAGCTGACTTGGCATTGCAGCTTTCGCTCAGCGAGATTGAAGTCACGCTTCTTAGATGTTTACTGGATGGACAGAATGGCCAAGAAATTGCTCGGAACCTTAAAATATCAGGTGTTGCTCTCAAGAAAATAACTGGTGAAATGGTCGGGAAATTCGGCGTGCGCCAAAAATCGGATGTCATCCGGTTATTGGCGGCAACGCACTAGCACTTTGCCTCAAAAATAAAGCCTCAAGAAAATTCATTCCAGATTTTACAATCGACGCCTCGGCGCGCCAGAGGTCTTGACGCCTGAGTGCGTTCGCGCCACTTCCTTGGCGCATGAACACATCATTTGAACTTTCA
>JAYSRI010000150.1:0-4533 GCA_043721175.1 Alphaproteobacteria bacterium | reverse complement strand
CGATGACCGTCGCACCGGTCTGCTTGGACAGGTGCTCGGCGAGAATTTTTGTAAACAAGGCTGGCATGTGCTGGGTTATCAATACCGGCACAGTAATTTCACCCTGTAAGCCCCCCACAACAACGCGCAAGGCTTCTGGGCCGCCAGTGGACGCGCCAATAACCACTACTTTGGGCACCACTTGTGCACCGGTCGCGCGCGCAGCTGCGAACGTTGGAGATCGCGGATCGGGTACCGCCTTGAACGGCGAGGCTGGGCGCACAGCCGGTGGCTTTTCATTTTGGTAGCCGCGCAACGCGCGCGCACCCAACATACGAACTTTCATCAAAAGATCGCGCTTATAGTCCGCGGTGCCTTCAATTTGTCCTGCTTCTGGCTTAGCCAAATAATCAGACGCACCAGCCGACAGTGCTTTGATGGTTGTTTCGCCGCCACGCCGTGTCAAGGTAGACGCCATGATTACCCGTGCTTTCGGGGCGACTTTAAGAATTTCCGGCAGTGCGGCCATGCCGTCCATGATAGGCATTTCAATATCAAGCAAGACGATATCGGGTATCAGCAGCTTAGCTTTTTCAATCCCTTGTTTGCCGTCAATAGCTGCGCCAACGATTTCAATGTCTGCCTCAGCACTGAGCCAACGCGTTAAAAGCCCGCGGATAACCGAGGAATCCTCTACGATCAGAACTCTGATCTTGCGAACTGGCGCTGAGTTAGCAGCAATTGTGGCGCGAGTGGCGTTCATGCGAAAGTGACGAGCCCCGCTTCTGCAAACTTTGATTGAACGATCTCGCTGTCAAACGGCTTCATGATGTATTCATTGGCACCAGCATGCATCGCCTGAGAGATTGCACTGAGATCATTTTCTGTCGTGCAGAAAACCACAACCGGGCGATCACCACCGGGGTCCGCACGCAATGACTTCAGAAAATCTAGCCCATTCATAACGGGCATATTCCAATCTAAAAGGATGGCATCGGGCATAACCGCACGGCACTGCGACAAGGCTTCAGAACCGTTGCCCGCTTCATCCACTTTGAACGCCATATCCTCCAAGATACGGCGAGCCACTTTGCGGATCACACGGCTATCATCGACAACCAGACAGGTCTTCATGGGCTTTTTCCTTAAATTCGTTGATGAGAGAGAGTTAAAAGACGTTCAATGTTGAGCGTAATCAGCAGCGTATCATTCAAACGGTAAACGCCTTGTGATACGGATTTCCAAACAATGTCCATATTGACAGGATTTGGTTCACAATCGGTGTCGAGCATGCGCAAAACTTCTCCGACCCGATCAACCAATATGCAAAAAGCCTCGCCATCCATCTCCACGCCGACTGCCATCATCCCTGCATAGCCTTGAGGTCGCGCTGGAAGACCCAAACGGCGTCGCGCGTCGATGGCGGTGACAATCCTGCCACGCAGGTTCAACACGCCAGCGATTTCTGGTTTTGAGCCGGGAACGGGTGTCAGGCCCTTGAGCGCAAAGACGTCACGAATATCGCCAACGTGGACGCCAAAAAGCTGATCACCAACGTGCAACGTCACGAACTCTTTGGTACCTGATGCTGCCAGAGCAAAGGCGGTATCTTGGCGGGATGCAAGCGCGGTCATGCGGCAATCTCCATTTTTGAGGCGCAATCAATCGCGGCAATCAAACTTTGGCGGTCGGATTTGCGGACCAAAGACGCAAAGCCACTGCCGTCTGCATCTTCGGATCCTGACATGGCCACAATCTTTGTGCCCAACAAACGATCATCGTTCAACAAACGCCGTGCCGACACCATATCGGCATCAATATCAGCCAGAATTGCCGAAGGCTTGCGGTATTCCGCACACAATAGCGCCGCTGAGACCGTATCGACCGCCTCAACATCGTAGCCTGCCGCTTTTAGCAAAGGTGCTAATAGGTTGCGGAAAAATGGGTTACGTTCAACAAGGACGACATGGCGCTGAGTTTGAGTTTCAGCCGGTGTATCCCAATTGCCAAGGGCTTGTGTCAAATAATGGCCAACATCAAGGATTTCGGTTGCCTTGCCCTTTAAGATCGCCACGCCGATTAAACCTGGCCTGTCAGTGGCCATTTCAATATCAAGTTTTTCTTCCACAATATCTACAATTGCATCAACGGCCACGCCCGCAGCCTGTCCATTGTGCGTGAAGACTAGAATTGGTTGCGGCCCGGTCCGTGCGATGGTCATGCCATAATCGGCAGGCACAATCGTCATCAGCTCGCCGCGATATTGCACGAGAATGCGGCCATCGCCATCTTCAAATGTAGCGGCGTCAAGCTCTTCGAGGCGCGTAACAAGCGAGAGCGGCACAGCTTTAGGCTGGTCTCCACCGGCTCGGAACACAATCATCGAGCTGGCTTGCTCGTCACGTTTTGCCAGTTTGGCAACGCTGGCCGATACTTCTTCTCCAACTTCTTCCAGCGCACCCACACTTTGAAACACACTTGCAGGGTCGATAATCATAATGACCGATCCGTCGCCCAAAATTGTCGCGCCAGAGAAATTAGTGACGTCTGCTACCGCACTCGATAGCGGCTTAACGACGATTTCTTCGGTATCAAACACCTCGTCCACGACAACCCCAAACAATTGCCCCGCCTGCTGCATGACGACAACGAATGAGGACCGGCGCGCGCCCTCTTCCAGCTCTTGCGGTGCTACGCCGAGAACTTCTGAAAGCTCGACTAACGGCAGCAGGCGATCCCTTAGCCTTAGGACGCGCGCACAATTGATTGTCTCAATCTTGTGCGCGGATGCCGGCCCTGCCCCGACAAGCTCAACAATTGACAGCTGGGGAATCGCAAATCGTTGCCCCCTCGATCCGACCACCAGAGCCGAAACAATCGCCAGTGTCAGGGGAATTTTAATGATGAATTTGGTGCCGTGGCCTTCCTTTGACTGAAGATCAATGGTGCCGCCGATCAGTTCAATATTGGTCCGAACAACGTCCATCCCGACGCCGCGCCCCGACAGGCTGGTGACAGCTTCGGCTGTTGAGAAGCCTGGAGCGAAGATAAAGCGGTGGATTTGTTGGTCTGATAAGGTCCATGCCTGTTCTTCATTGACGACATTATTTTTGATGGCTTTGTCGCGGATACGCGATGTCGACAAGCCGCCGCCGTCATCGGATACTTCGATGACAATATGGCCGCCTTGATGGAAGGCGTTCAGCTTGATGGTGCCTGTTTCAGACTTTCCGGCACTGGCGCGTATTGCTGGACTTTCAAGGCCATGGTCGCATGAGTTGCGGATCATGTGAGTGAGGGGATCTTTGATCAATTCAAGGACTTGGCGATCCAACTCGGTCGCCTCGCCCTCTAGAACCAAATCAATCTTTTTGCCTAAATCGCGTCCAGCATCTCGCACGATGCGCGGCAGCTTTTTCCAAGCTGAGCCAATCGGCTGCATCCGCGTTTTCATCACGCTATCTTGAAGTTCTGCGGTCACTACTGACAAGCGTTGAAGTGGGCCCTTAAACTCGCTGTCGCCATTTTTGCGTACCATTTGCATCAGTTGGTTGCGCGTCAACACCAGCTCAGAAACCATGGTCATCAAAGTTTCAAGGACGTCAACATTCACACGAATGGATTGATTTGATGCGACGGCACCACCCTTTGTCGCAGTCTCGTCATCCTCATCGCGCGTAGCACGCGCAGTCGGATCGGCGCGACGCTCTTGCGCGACCGGAGCGGCGACTAGCGGGGCTATTTGCGAAACGATAGGGGAAAGCACAGCGACTGAGCTTGCGGCAACCACCGGGTCATCTTCAACGGAAGCTGACATGAATGCAGCCTCAAGGTCTGCAAGCGACACCTCGCCCGGGCGCAACTCGCGGCCAAGATCAGCATCCCAGCGTACAGCACTACTGACGGAATCACTTGTCGCTATGGGGACGACTTCAACTGGAGCAGCCACAGCCTCATCAAGGCCTTCGCTGGCGCGCTCCAGTGCGCCGATCAACACGCTATCATCGCCCTCGGCCTCACTACCAGTTGCCTCAATGTCAGCGAGGATTTCTTTAATGCGATCAATGCAATCCAGCACCAGTTGCACTTTGTCGGGGGTTGCAACCAACGCACCATCCCGAAATTTCCCTAGTAACGTTTCACCAGCATGAGCGACAAATTGTAAGCGCGGCAATCCAAGGAAGCCACATGTGCCCTTTATTGTGTGAACTAAGCGGAAAATACTATTGAGCGTCGCGCTATCGGTCGGATCGGCCTCAAAGACAACCAATTGCGTATCCACAGCTTCAAGAAACTCGTTTGTTTCTGTTATGAATTCGCCAAGAAGTTCGTCCATTGCCACAACCTTATGCTGTTGCTCCCACGATTGAAACAACGCTACGTTGAGCATAAGGTGACGTGTGACAGTTAAGACTAACCTAAAAAATTGAACAAATATGTGCTTTATGCGGTAACCATGCGCACAATGATTTCGACCCGCTCGTCACTTTCGCGCGCGGCTAATTCAGCGCGTGCGCCCGATGCCGCCAAAAAAGCAAGATAAGGTTGGATCGA
>JAYSRI010000149.1:0-4539 GCA_043721175.1 Alphaproteobacteria bacterium | reverse complement strand
GTTGAGCCATCGTGCGGCACTTTCCCAGCGGCCACGATTGCTTTCACCGAAATCATTGTATTGGCGCACAACGCGGGCTGTGAACGGATGTGCGTGCGCCCAGAAAAGACCAACCGGCCCCATGACATTAAACTCAATGCGCCGTATCCACATGTCAATTGTCGCGCGCTCAAGTGCCGTCCCGCCAAATAGTAGTGGTTGTGGGTGAAGGTCTTCAAGATAGCGGCAAATGGAAACGCTTTCGCTTATAGTTGTGCCGTCATCCAGCTCTAAAACCGGAACTTGAGATCGGCTATTTTTCTGCGAAAACTCCGCGCTTTTCTGCTCACCCTTCACTATCGACAAATTGATTCTCGGAATCAAAATGCCCTTCTCGGCCATGAAAATATGAACGCGCCTAGGGTTTGGTGCTGGATTGACAGCGGTGTATAGTTTCATTTGGCCTCGCATTTGGTTTTTTGCTTAATGGCTAAGAACGCAAGTGCAGCTTAATCACCTTTTGCTTTTGGAGCAAAGTGGGCTATGCGATCGCGCACATTATGTTTTGATACTCCCTTAAAGGCCGCGTTCTTATGTCACTTATAGCATCTTCCCTCGCGACGCCGTCTAGCAAACTTGTTCGTCGTAAATTGGGTCGGACTGACATTGAGGTGTCATCGCTCGGCTGGGGTATGTGGCGATTTGTGGGATTTGATTTGACACGCGCAGCACGCCTTGTTGAGGCGGCGTTTGATGCTGGGATCACTTTTTTCGATACAGCTGACATTTACGGCTACACCCCCGAAGGCGGGTTCGGTGACGCCGAGGCTTTGCTTGGGCAGGTTTTGCAACATAATAAGGGTTTGAGGTCGAAGATGGTGCTAGCCAGCAAAGGCGGCATTATCCCCCCTACTCCCTATAACTCCTCGACCGCTTACTTGATTGGTGCTTGTGAAGCGTCGTTGAGGCGATTGGGAACAGACGTCATTGATTTGTGGCAAATTCACCGGCCCGATCTGCTGGCCCATCCTGCCGATATCGCAGCAGCTTTTGATCACCTAAAAGGATCGGGAAAAGTTCGGGCATTTGGTGTTTCAAACTATACAGTCGCTCAAACACGGGCATTGCAAGCGCATCTGGACTTTCCAATCGCCAGCTATCAACCGGAATTTTCAGCACTAGCGCTAGATGCTTTAACTGATGGTACGCTTGATCTGGCGCTCGAGACTGGCGCAACAGTTTTGGCGTGGTCGCCGCTGGGTGGCGGTCGGATTGCTGAGCCCGCAGACGATGAGCGTGCCAACCGCGTTGTTCAAGCACTTGATCGCGTGGCAACTGCCCATAATGTATCAAGAACAACAATAGCTTACGCCTGGGTCTTACAACATCCGGCTCGCCCGATGCCACTGGTCGGCACTCAAAATCCAGAGCGAATTATGGAAACCAATGACGTCGCAACTGTTCAGATGAGCCGCGATGAATGGTATCAAATTCTTGTCGCATCGCGTGGCGCTCCGATGCCTTAACGAACTTTAGAATCCTAAACCTTTGCCTTGCAATTTAGGAAGTTTCAACGCTAGCACCATTTCGCGTAACTCTTGACGAGCGGCAACGTGGCTCATTGTGAAGCTGGCTTCAGCACCTTCGTCGGTCAGATCAAGTAACGTTAGGCCAACCGAGAACATCTCGCGATAAATTACTCGTTCCGATAAACCAGGGGCCACGCGGAACCCGATGCGTTGGGCCAAGGACGCTAGCGCATCGCCAACACGGCGTTTGTTTTTGGCATCGAGCGGTGATAGCCTGTTGCGCACAAGCACCCAGTCTATCGGCCGACCTCTCGCTGCGGCTTTAACTTTGCGTGCTTCCCAAACCATTTCGGCATAAACACTTGGCTTGCCAATAGCTCCCGTTACTGCATCCATCTCAGCGAGCAAGTCGAAGTCAATGAAGCTGTCGTTTAACGGCGTAACTAATGTATCCGCACAACCATGAGCCGCGCGCGATGCTGGCGTATCAGCGCCCGGTGCATCAATGATCACCAAATCATTTGTGGTGGCAAGGTTAGCAATTAGCGCTCGAGTCGCCGTGGTTTCCTGAAGCTCCGCGCCCGCCCGATCCGATGCAGTCGCCTTCTCGAGAAACGCGAATTCAGGCTTTGGTAAATCTGCACCGTTTTGAGCTGCCCAACGAGCCCTATTCTCAAAATAACGCTCAAAGGTTCGTTGACGCCGATCTAGGTCGATAGCGGCAACTTTTAATCCACACCGCGACAATGCAATCGCTAAATGGACCGCCATCGTGGATTTTCCTGCGCCACCTTTTTCATTTCCAACAACAATAATGTGTCCTACCGACATAGATCGAGGCCTCTTTTGGGGCAATTCACCCAATTAGTTTTGATTTTTCTCGCGGGATTTGCCTAAAAAACCAAATACCAAGTGCAGTTATGGCGCTTAAAGCATCGCGCGCAAAATCTGAAACAGATTTTCGCGGCACGTATGCTCTATCTTAAAGTGCTAGATCGACCTGACGTGCTTCATAAATGAAGCACGGCGATCTAGTTCGGCGTGCGACGTGCATTGCGCCGGTTCTGGCTTGACAGGAACGGTCTTGTTTTTGACGATGGTGACGCGTCAACTCCTGCATCGACATCGGCGGCTATGAAAATGCCAGATACTCCTCCAGCGGCAGGCCCCTCTTGTTCGTTGCTGGTTGTGATCAGTGAAGTCGGGCGGACTTGAGTTTCTGGGCGCCCCGATGCACCGGGCCAAATTGGTCGAGGCCGGAACGGTCTATTGTCATTGGGTTCAGCGACCATTTCTGCCCCCTGCCCTTGTAGCGATTTATGCGATGTTAGGGGCTGCGAAAATGTATCAAGGCGGCGTGCGAGTGATCTTATTTCGCGTTGCGCGCCAAGCGCCCAAGCCGGATCAGTCGCTACTGAGCGCGATAAATCATCTGCGACACGGGACAAAACAGCTTCAAAAGGTTCGTCTTTTCGGCTTCTGTCAACCCAAGGCAAAGCCTGTGCCAGCGCTTCGGGCAATCGTCGGGTGATGGCCGTGCCAGTATCTTCGGCGATTGCCCGAATAGGGCCTCTCACAACACGAACACCTGCGCTGCGATGCGAATGCGCGCTTAACGGTTGCGCACTTACAAGTGGCGGCGCGTTAACGGGTTGCATGTTGGCGGGGTCCCAAGCTGGTGCAACGTATTGGCTTTGTGCTGGCACAATATCGCGAGCTTGCGGCACGGGTTGGGTGGCTAATGGGGGCGTAGAAAGCGGCATTGCTTGAAACATGACAACAGGTTTGGGGCCTTGATACGGCGCTGTAATCGACGTCGCCGGAGCTGCTTGGCTATGGACTGGTTGATAGGGATTAGTGTCAAATGCTCCAGCAGATTGACTGTGCGCGTTTGGCGCGAAGGCAAATTGAGCAACGGCTAGACTGAGCAAACCGAAAATAGAAAAGCGGTATAAATCACGAAAGACTGTATGGGCCATGCATTATGCTTACAGCAACGTGGTAAAGACAGCTTTAAGGCACGCGCGTTGATGTGAGTGCCTTATATGGTACCTCGTGCCCTTCTAATTTCACCTACCAGAACATGAAACTCACGATGATCCAGACGCTTAGCAATGTTGAGAGCCTTCAAAAAGCCACTTCGGATTGGCGCAACCAGGGCATGCGAATTGCGTTGGTGCCAACAATGGGCGCTTTACATGCGGGGCATATTGACCTCGTAACAGCAGCAAAACACCACGCGGACAAAGTAGTGGCCAGCATCTTCATAAACCCAACTCAGTTTGCCCTTCACGAAGATTTAAGCCGCTATCCCCGAACACAAGCCGCCGATATCGAGATGCTGAATGACGCAGGTTGCGATGGCGTCTACATCCCTGACGTAAGCGCTATTTATCCAAATGGGTTTTCGACGACGGTTAATGTAGCCGGGGTCAGCGAGCGGTGGGAAGGTAGATTTAGGCCTCACTTCTTTGCCGGGGTAACAACTGTTGTTGCCAAGCTATTGATACAATCACAGCCTGATGTCGCGATGTTTGGCGAAAAAGACTGGCAACAATTGCAAGTTGTCTCCAAATTGGTCAAAGACTTGGACTTGGGCGTTGAAATTGTTGGCGTCACGACGCGGCGTGAACCCGACGGGTTGGCAATGTCATCTCGAAACGCTTATTTGACTGTCGACCAACGCAAGCTGGCCCCTGCCCTCAAACAAGCAATGGATAATATCGTCAACGGGTTAGCCTCCGATGCCGACAACAAGGAAGCGCTTGTGCGAGATGCAAATGTGTTTCTTTTGAACTCCGGATTTGCAGCCATAGACTACCTGGAACCGTGTCATGCGCAAACGCTTGAGCCGTGGAAAGCGGGCGATCCATTACGCGTTTTAGCGGCTGCTTGGTTGGGGAACACAAGACTGATTGATAATCGTGGCGCGTAGGAAATCCCCACTTTAAGGGTCACTCCACATTCTCTGCATCGATTGCACTTTGAACGGCCTTGTAAAAAGCCTCTCTGTCGTCCCCACTTTTTCCTA
>JAYSRI010000148.1:0-1842 GCA_043721175.1 Alphaproteobacteria bacterium | reverse complement strand
GCCGCCCTACTCAATGCAATGATATGAGGGTTTAGAAATGGCTCTCCACCTGTGAAGCCAATTTCGATCTTGCCCGCTTTAAGGTCGTCCAATTCGTCCAGATACGGCTCGATGTCCGCCATGGTCAAATAAACCAAACGGTCGTTGCTCGGTGAGCTTTCAATATAGCAATTCAAACACGTGATATTGCAGAGTGTGCCGGTGTTGAACCAAAGCGTTTTGAAGCCATTAAATTTTACAAAGGCGCGCGGTTCACTTTTTGCGGTTATGTCTGGATTTTGGAATTTATTGTGTGCAAGTAACGTCGACATAATTGATACTACGGCTCCACCAACGGTCTGGTTTCAGCTAAAGCGTCATATGTGTCAAAGCAAGCAACGCGGATCGCACTGGCGGCACAGAAAACGAGCACCCCATGCATGAATTGTCACTTCTGCCACTGTTTATGGATTTGCGCGGGAAGCCAGTGGTACTGGCTGGTGATATTGCAGGGCTCGTATGGAAAGTTGAGTTGTTGGTCGCAGCGGGAGCGCTTGCAAAAGTATTTGTAGCCGACCCTGAAATTACAGTGGCGCTCACGGCACTGGATCTTGGTGCACGCCTTACTCTTAGCGATCGAGCGGTTGTGTTTGGCGATTTTGCTGGTGCGAAGTTTGCGGTGGGCGCGTTTGCCGAAGAAATTGCCGCGAAGAACTTTGCCGCACTGGCACGGACCGCGCAGTTACTGGTCAATCTGGTTGACCGTCCAGCACTCAGTGATGTGCAATTTGGTGCCATCGTTAATCGAAGCCCAATCGTTGCTGCCATTGCTACTGATGGAAAAGCACCCAGCCTTGGACGCGCAATCCGCAATCGCATTGAAACCATGCTACCGCCGGAAATAGCCAGATGGGCTGACGCGGCCGATGTTGTGCGTGCCCAGACGAACGACCTATCTCCTGCCCAAAAGCGCCAGTTTTGGGCAGGTTACGCGCAACTAGCTCTATCCCAGCCAAAAACCACGCCCACGCCCGAAGCTATCGAGGCCTTAAAAGTGGCGGCGGCTCAAAGATTTGGCGATTTGATTGTGCTGGATGTCGGACCTGCTAAACGTTATGATTTGATCACGCTTGAGGCCTTAAGCTATCTTCAACGCGCTGATCTCATTGTGGTTAACCAAGACGTTGATGCGAGATTGCTCGACATCGTGCGCCGAGAAGCAACTTTGTTGCGGTTAAGCGAAGAGAGTAACCCAGAACACGCAGCGCAAAAGTGTGTCTCGTGCGCTGAAGATGGCCTTTGCGTGGTTTGGCTCCATATCAGCGGCCAAGCTCCAGATGTATCGCAATGGCCCAAAAGCAATGTCATCATTCGCCATTTGAAACCCGGAGCCTGACACAAGATTGCACGCCCGCTGACTTCCTAAATTGACCTGCTGGCCCAAGGGGCTTACGAGCGATCAAATCCACGGAGCATCGTCATGTCATCTGCGCCAGAAACTGCGCTTACATTTGCACGCCAACCCACAGGCGTTTTGGTTTTGGCGGATGGAACAGTCTTTTGGGGCCAAGGGTGTGGTGCCATTGGGCAGAGTGTTGCAGAAGTTTGCTTTAATACCGCTATGTCTGGATATCAGGAAATCTTGACCGATCCGTCCTATGCCGGGCAAATCATCGCTTTTACTGCACCTCACATTGGCAACACGGGCACCAACGTGGGCGACAATGAATACGGCTGCGCGCAAGCCAAAATTGCAGCTCGTGGTGTGATTATGCGCAGTGATATTTCAAGGCCGTCAAACTGGCGCAACACGCAAGATTTGGGTGCGTGGCTAACAGTACGCAACATCATCGGCCTCACAAA
>JAYSRI010000147.1:0-4572 GCA_043721175.1 Alphaproteobacteria bacterium | reverse complement strand
GCGCGGTTTTGTTGCTACACTCGCTGACCCCAAAATCCGTAACGCGGCGGGGCAGATCGTGATGGATTTGTCGGCTTGGGATTTTGCGCAAGGGCCTGCGCCGACAACTGCAAACTCTAGTCTTTGGCGTCACGCGAAGCTGTTGCGCCAGCATGGCCTGTTCAAAGTGGCCGACAAGATTTGGCAAGTGCGCGGCTTTGATATCTCAGTGATGAGCATCATTGAAACCGACAGTGGCTATGTGATTGTCGATCCGCTCACAACGGTTGAAACGGCGCGTGCCGCGATGGGATTGGTGCGTCAGTATGTGGGAGACAAACCGATCAAAGCGGTCATTTACACCCACAGCCATGCCGATCATTTTGGCGGCGTCAAAGGTGTTGTCGATCCTGCTGACGTGACGTCTGGCAAAGTTCAAATCATTGCCCCTGACGGTTTTATGGAACATGCCGTCAGTGAAAACCTGATTGCCGGGCCCGCGATGAGCCGTCGTGCCACGTATCAGTTTGGCACGGGACTGGTCCCCGGCACGACTGGCCATTTGGGCGCAGGGATTGGCATGGCCGTATCATCTGGCACCCTCAGCCTGATAGCGCCGACCTACAGCGTCAAAGCCACCGGGGAAACCCTTGTTGTTGATGGCCTCAAGATTGAGTTTCAATACACGCCGGGCACAGAAGCGCCATCTGAAATGAACTTTTATCTCCCAGACTTAAAGGCACTATGCTTGTCTGAAAACGCCAATGTATCGATGCATAATATTTTGCCACCACGTGGCGCGTTGGTACGTGATGCCAAGGCGTGGGCCGACTACCTCAGTGAAAGCATTGCCCTTTATGGTGACCGAACCGATGTGATGTTTGTATCCCATGGTTGGCCACGCAGGGGTCGCGACGAGATCAAGGAATACGTCTCGTCACACCGTGATGCCTATAAATATCTTCACGATCAGTCGGTACGGCTAATGAACCAAGGCCTAACGGCTGGCGAGATCGCCGAACAAATTACTTTGCCAAGCGTGCTGTCGCAACAATGGTATAATCATGGTTATTACGGCACGATGCGCCACAATAGCCGCGCGGTCTATCAGCGCTATCTGGGCTGGTATGATGGCAATCCAGCCAACCTAAACCCCTTGCCGCCGGAGGTGGCGGGTGCACGATACGTCGCGGCAATGGGCGGTCCAAGGCGGGCGTTGCGTGAAGCTAAAAAGGCCTTTGATGGGGGTGATTATCGTTGGTCAGCGCAGCTTGCTAGCCATATCGTGTTTGCTGACGCTGCCAATAGCGGCGCCAGAGAATTGCTCGCGCAATCGTTTGAGCAAATGGGCTATCAGGCCGAAAGCATGTTGTGGCGCAATATGTATCTGGTCGGTGCCAACGAAGCCCGCGTCACACCCACAACACCGACCCGTTCAACTGTTGCTCTTGATTTGATTGGCGCGACACAAACTCGTCAATTATTTGACCTCCTCGCCATTCGGGTTGATCCAGCCAAGGCGATTGGAAAAGACGTCGCTGTGATGTTTGAGTTTCCAGAACGGCGCGAGCGGGTGCGCGTGACGTTGCACAATAGTGTGTTGATCCATCAAGAGGCAGTCACCAATGCCTCACTTGGTGCTGTTACGTCCACAGTCACTATGCCGCGCGCCGCGTTCTTGGGCATGCTGTTTGCCGGCACAAGTCCTGCGAGTTTGGTGCAATCGGGTGTGATGAAGATTGACGGCGATAGAGCGGCACTTCAGGGCCTTTTAGGCAGTCTTGATAGCGCAGGCAGCGGCGTACCGTTTCCAATCGTGACGCCATGACAGGATCAGCGAAACGGCGTGATCGTCGTGATGATGGCGACGGTCTGGTCACGCATTTCAACAACGCCATGCTCGAACGGATCGCTCTCTAAAAACGACACGCAGCGCGCCGTCACTGGCTCTAGACAAAAAAAGCCCATTCCTTTTGGTGTGTATAATTGCAGTCGCGTGCAATCTTGCTCGACGTCATCAATCACGATTTTTGCATCGATATGCACACCAAAATTGGCCCAGCTGATCGTAGCGCGGCCATCCCAGCCTTCAAAACAATGATCGAGATCAAGGCTGGACGCCCCAACACCTTGCGCCAATTGCGCAACGACCCGCGGTGTCGCTTTATGGGTTGGCAGAGACTCGCCACTGATTTCCCAGAGAGCGCCCGCCTGAAACTGAATCGTTGCACCTTGGGCGTTGAAGTAAGGATGTGGCCCCAATGAGCATGGAAACGGCCTTGCGTCCTTGCTAGTAACACTTAGCGTATGGATCAATTGATCGCCCTGCAACTCAAATTTCTGTCGCGTCACGAATGCCCAAGGCCAATCGGCATCGCCTGAATGACTGAGTTCCAAAATGATGGTGCCTGGTGCTCGCTCTATAACCATCCACGGTTTGCGCCAGCCAATACCATGCAAAGGATGAGCGCCTCCTGCCATATTGGGCGCAATATGAGTGGTAACATCACCCCAAGTGAATGCGCCATCCGTGATCCGGCTCACATATGGCGTCATTGGAAAACACGACAATCCAAGGGGGTCGCGCGCAGAAATAGCTCCGGTAACGGCGTCGCGCAGCAACGCCAGGCCCTGCCAGTGCAAACGTGCAATCCCGCCACCGGCATCGGGGGCAATATCCAGTTCAAGATTGCCATGTCGCAGGGTTTCAACATTTAGCATCAGCTCAGCTTGCCCGTGCAATCCGCATCAAATTGGTGCCACCTTTTGTGCCAAACGGCATGCCTGCTACAATTACAATGCGGTCGCCTTTTTTCGCCAGACCTAGTTGGGAGGTCAGCTTTGATGCGAGGGTCGCCATATCTTCGACGTCCTTGGGGTCGTCAGTCACGCGCGCTTCTAGTCCCCATACGAGTGCGAGCTTTCGGGCGGTACGAATATCGGTTGAAAGTGCTAATGTTGGTTGCAATGGCCGCTCACGTGCAACCCGCAGCGCCGTCGTGCCAGTAGCTGTAAACGCAACCAGACAGGCCGCTTTCGACGCATTCGCCGCCGTGCGGGCGGCCGCCGAAACAGCATCGGGGACTTCGATTTCAGGCGCGGAGTGCTCGGCATCCATCAGTCCAGGCCAGCGCGGATCGGCCTCAACACGCTCGGCAATGCGGCTCATCACACTGACAGCTTCCAGCGGGAACTGACCATTTGCCGTCTCGGCTGACAACATTAAAGCATCAGTACCTTCATACACGGCATTGGCCACGTCGCTGGCCTCGGCACGGGTCGGAGCAGCGGCACTGATCATGCTTTCCAGCATTTGGGTCGCGACAATGGTGGGAACACCACGTTCGCGCGCGGCCCGCAAAATCGTCTTTTGTGCGACGGGAACATCTTCTGGT
The DNA here is from genome assembly GCA_043721175.1 of Alphaproteobacteria bacterium. Taxonomy (GTDB): domain Bacteria; phylum Pseudomonadota; class Alphaproteobacteria; order Caulobacterales; family Aquidulcibacteraceae; genus Aquidulcibacter. Next base: position 1,198 of record JAYSRI010000147.1, on the reverse strand, counting down.
GCCAATTCAACGCCAAGGTCGCCGCGCGCCACCATCACGCCATCGCAATAATCAAGAATTTCGGCAAGATGCTCTAAAGCGGCGGGCTTCTCGATTTTGGCAAGACAGGCCGCCTTACCACCGACCAATTTGCGCAACTCGGCCATATCTTCAGCGCGCTGCACGAATGATAGTGCCACCCAATCCACACCCAGTGACAATGCGAACGTCAAATCCTTGCGGTCCTTGTCAGTCATCGCAGAGATTGGCAGGACTGCTGTGGGTACATTGACCCCCTTGCGATTGGACACATTGCCCGGCTGGATAACTTGGGTTTTTGCCCAATCCGCACCATGCTCCACGACACGGAGGCGCACTTTCCCGTCGTCGATCAACAAATCCTCGCCAATATCCAGAGCTGCGAAAATTTCAGGGTGGGGCAGGCAGCATCGGGTTTCGTCGCCAGGGGTCGGATCGCGGTCGAGCCGAAAAAAAGCACCTTTCTGTAGTGCGGTGACTGCTTGGCCGAATGTTCCAAGCCTCAGCTTCGGGCCCTGCAAATCGGCTAGCACACCAATCGGTCGGCCAGTAGCTTGCTCGGCCAGGCGGACATTGGCATAGGATTGGGCATGATCATTGTGGCTGCCATGACTGAAATTCAGTCGAAACACGTCCACGCCGGCGCGCGCCAAAGCCAGCACAATTTCAGGCGTCGCACTGGTCGGGCCAAGCGTGGCAACAATACGGGTACGGCGGTTGCGGATCATGGCTTTTTATACGCCGCAGCTTTGCGGGCATTGGCCTCAATACCCGCAAAATCACCCGCCGCAATCATATCGGGCGTCGCGATCCACGTACCACCAACGGCAACGACATTTGGCAAACATAGATAACTGTCGATCTTATCGGGCGTCACACCCCCCGTTGGACAAAACCGCGCATCGGGCAGCGGGCCACCGAATGATTTGAGCGCCGCCGCACCACCTGATTGTTCAGCGGGGAAGAATTTCAAAACACCAAAGCCTTCTTCAAGGCGGCTCATAATTTCAGTCGCCGTCGCCACGCCAACCATGACATTGGCGTCCGCCTTTAACAATGCAGCCCTTAAGCCCGGACTTGATCCGGGCGTCACAATGAAATCGGCACCCACTTTGAAGCAAGCCTCAACATCGCCTTCGCTCAACACAGTTCCCGCCCCTATCAACAAGTTGGGTGCCGC
>JAYSRI010000146.1:0-1845 GCA_043721175.1 Alphaproteobacteria bacterium | reverse complement strand
GCGACTTACCAAAGTCGCTATTTTGAGCGAGTTCCGACTATTACTTGCAAACGTGTTTGCTCATGGTGCGACTTTGGTAAGTCGCGATCCGAAGGCTTTTGCGTCAGGTTGTTTACCCAATCGGCAAAGCCTCTAAAAACCGTGCAGGCGCACCGTGGCCATGCGCAACGATCACATCATTGCGCATAATAACGCGTCCGCGCACGATTGTGGCGACGGGCCAGCCTTTGGCTTCCATACCATCAAATGGGGTCCATTTGGACTTTGAAGCGATCCAGTCGTTGGTGATTGTGCGTCGTGCCGCTAGGTCCACCAACGTGAAGTCGCCATGATAACCCACCGCCATGCGACCTTTGTCAGCCAGACCAAACACCCGTTGCGGCCCGTGACACAAGAGATCGACCAAGCGCTCAAGCGATAGTTTCCCGTCAGCCACATGTGTTAACATCACTGGCAACATGGTCTGGACACCGGGCGTGCCAGAGGGGGAGGCGGGATAGGCTCGGGCCTTTTCTTCTTCAGTATGGGGTGCATGATCGGAGCCTAACACGTCGACTATGCCAGCTTGTAACGCCGCCCATAGGCCATCTTGATGGCGTTGTTCTCGGATCGGCGGGTTTTGCTGCGCCTTGCCTTTGAGGCGCTCATACGCATTAGGCGCGGTAAGGGTGAGGTGATTTGGCAGCACTTCCACGCTGGCGATATCTTTGTTATGCTTAAGTATTTCCATCTCTTCGGCGGTGGAAATGTGCAACACGTGAATACGCTTGCCTGCCGCGCGTGCGATGCGCAACAAGCGCGTGGTCGATGACACTGCGGCCTGCACATCGCGGACTTCCGGGTGGCTGGTCCAATCGCCGGGGCGGGCGAGGGGGCGACGTTCTAACAAGCGATACTCGTCTTCGGAATGGAAAGCCGCGCGTCGGCTAATGGCATTGATAATGCGCGCTACGCCCTCATCGTCGGCGACCAGCAACGTACCAGTGGAGGCGCCCATGAACACCTTCACCCCTGCACAGCCGATCATCTTCTCCATTTTGACCAGCTCATCCACATTGTCGTGCGTGCCACCTGCATAGAAAGCAAAGTCGCACGACATCCGCCCTGTCGCACGCGCGATCTTGTCTTCAAGGGCGGCGACTGTCGTTGTCGGTGGCTCGGTATTGGGCATTTCAAACACCGTGCAAATGCCGCCAAGCACCGCCGCGTTCGCACCTGTCTCAAGATCTTCTTTCCAATCGAGACCGGGCTCACGGAAATGCACTTGGCTGTCAATCAAGCCGGGTAATACATGCAGGCCCGTGGCGTCTATCACTTCAACAGCCTGAGCGCCGCTCAGGTCGCCGATAGCAGCAATCCGCTCACCAATCACGCCGACATCGCCTTTGTGGATGCCATCATGATTGACCAAAGTACCGTTTCTGATGAGGAGGTCGACGTGTTGGGGCATGGTTGGATCCTGATTGGTGTGGTCTAGTTTCTTCTTACGCCCGTATCGTCGAGGCGTGAATAGAGGCGCTGAAGGAGCTGACACATCATGTTGAACAATATTTCGCCAAAGCAACTGGCATTTTGTGTTGGCTATGGCTTGGCTCTTTGGCTAGGTGCCATTTTTCTGGTGCGTGCGATGGGGCAGGTCGGTGCGCTGTCAGGTTGGGGATTGGTGATCAGCTTTGCGTTGCTGGTGCCGGGTACATTGCCTGCAGTGTTGTTAACCAAGCAGGTGATGGGGCCATTCCTGGATCAATTGTTGGTTGGCGTCACGATTATTTCTACGATTGCCTTGTTGATGGCAGGCCTCGGGTTTAGCTTCTGGCCAGGCATATACGGGGTTGACCCAACTCA
>JAYSRI010000145.1:0-4591 GCA_043721175.1 Alphaproteobacteria bacterium | reverse complement strand
TCGGGTGAGCTGCAGCCAGATTTCCCCCGGCGAAGGGAAAGGAGGCTACCAGCGGTGCCTGCGTAATCGGGTCGACAAGAATTGATGAAACATCAGAAACGCCTGCCGGATCGGTAATCGTGCGGATGATTTTACCATTGCTATCTAGCGCAACCATTCCGTCCAGATTATGTCCAGCGGACGTCGCAAGTATCACGCCACCGTCTTGCCCGGCGGCAATCAAGCTGCACCGTTCTAGCGCACGGCACGAGTAGAATATGCTATCCTGCTCTCTCGGTCGTACACGCCACACACCTATGTCGTTCATCCCGATAAGGCGCATGAACAGGGTGCCGTCCGGCGCGATTACCGCATCACTGGGCTTTTTGTTGCCCGACCACAGCAGCTCACGCTTTCCACCCGGAGTGTAGCGGGCTAATGAAAATGAACGGGATTGCCCTGGTTCTGTGGTATTGTGATCTTCCGCTACCAACACTGCGGCGTCTTGAGAGCTGTCAACACGTAGAAACCGTTTAGACGTAGCGTGGCCCAATTGTGTGATGATGCCCGAACCTTCCTCTTCATTGCGGGTAAGGGCAACAAGCTTGCTTCGGCTGACCAGAAACAGCCAACGGCCGTCACGCGACCATTCGACATTATCGGCGTCCGTTCGCCGCAACAATCGGCGAGACATTCTTGCGCCGTCGTGCAAAAGCCACAGCGACGCTCCGTCAACTCGTTCCTCGATGTAGGCGATTTCGTCACCGGAAGGCGCCATTGCAATTGCACGGACGGGATCTTGTGGTGCTTGGCTTATTCCGAGTTCAGATACCGACGGTTCCGCTGTATTCAACGGAGCATTGACCTCTGACAACATCGCAAAAATTGCGCCGCCGCAAGGGCCAAGCAATATCAGAACCAACGCGAGCCTGCGCGCTTTCAACATGCCGTCCTGTGGGGCTCAGCTAGATACAGGGCGATGGGCGCAGGTAAGCCAAAGGCAATCCCGGCGAGCGACCAGACAATGCGTCCCCGATAGGAAAGCTGCAGCCGTTTTGCCCAAAGCCAGCACAGGAGCCCAGCGGCAGTATGGGCAATCAGGGCGAATACGAAAAGGATCGTTGGAATGTTGCGCGGGGCGTGCCGAGTCAACGGGTTTGGGGGCGCCAATAGTCCGTTTGCCATTTCGCCCACTTGGTTCAATAGCGGAGCGAACCAGATATCCGCATGCTGGATGACAGCGGGATAATCGGCGTCTAGCCGGCGAACGCCGACCCGTGTGGCTTGGCTTGCCGTTACCTCCCACAGTTCTTGAACCGGATGACCGAGCCCATTAGCTGCTTCTTTGCCGTAAAGAAACGATATCAGATACCCATCAAGCAGTTCGATCATATCGATACGTATCAGGTCGCCAATAGGCTGTGGCAAAGCGATCTCCCGCACCGGCACCATAGCGGTCATGCCGCTAGCCACGGCGCGTTGATCGTAAAGACGCAATTTCCGATCCGTGATCAGCGATACGATATCCCATTGGGGTTTCGGGCTTGCAGCAAACACTTCCTGATGCGGTAACGAAACACGGCGGCTAAAACGATGTGAACTTGGGTCGTAGGAGTAGATTTCGGCGCCTGCCATAATGAACTTTCCGTCACCACTGGTGATCGGCGGGCCCTGCAGGCGAGGAGAAGCCGCAATTTTGTCAACGTGCTTTCGCGTGGCCTTGTCGATGGCCGAATAGCGCATATTGCTATGGCTGAAAGTCCATGTCAGCTTGGCAAGATCATCGTCGAAGCTGTTCCCAATTAAATTTGTAATGCTGAACCGTCGCGGCGCTGCAGTCAGTTCTGTTGTCAAAGTTGCGACTTCTGATAGCTGCACTTGTTCGCTCCAGAATTTTGCGCGCTGGTCTTTGGCGTCGTTAAGTCCCGCCACCAATAGCGCAGCGCCTTCACTCCGACTGGCTTCAACCAGTCCGCCTGCAGGAGGGATACCGTTCAACGGATGCGCACCCAGCAACATAAGACCCAGCTGCATGACGAACCGCAGAATAAAAGTGCCAACGACCGCTATTGCCAAAAGCACTATGCCATGCCCCAATAATCTTGCGGGCAATGCCATCTGCGCCTCTGGATCAGGACGAAAATAACCCAGCGCCAACAGGAATGCAGTGATTGCAGCCAGCGCCTGAATGAATACAGATGCGATCCCACTTGCGTCTGTATTATAGACCCAGATCAACAACAAAACAGCAGAGATTGCCCGAATCCTGGGGCCAATGCGAATATATACTCCAATCAGATAGGCTGTTGCTGTGACCAAAAACGCACCCGCCGGCATTAACATATGACGGCTTTCGACCATGCCATTTCCGAACCCAGCGTGAAACGGCAAGAGTAACGCCACGGGCAATGCGACGACCAACACTAATAAAGTCAAACCTGCCAGCATAATTGCGCCGCCAATCCGTCCTCCTGACGTTGGGCGGTGCATCAACTGGATCCACGACACAGGCTGCGTATAGGATGACACCTGATACGCCCCAAAGAACAGCGAAACGAGCGAGAATACACCCAAATACACCCGATAAACCAGCAATGGTTGCTGCAGCGTGTCTTCGACACGGTCCAGAAAAATCAAAAGTCCACAATGGAAAATCGCGAGAATTAGCGCGCCGACGTAGAACCTATACAGTTCGGCTTTCATAAGATCACGCATCGCGGCGCTCAATTCGGCATTGCATGGCCGGCGGCCAAAAACGCACTAACGGCTTGATCAAGGTTGACAGCCTGTGGACGAAAATTGAGAGCGCCATTCTCACGGAGCCAGCCGGCAAATCGGTCACCTTGATCGAGCACAGTGTAATGGAAAAGGCCATCAAGTCGCTGGATTTGCAATAATCCCGGAATCGAAGTTGGTTCCGGGCCCTTGAAAGGCATATCCGCAATCCAAAGCTGCACCCGAGCAGTGAAGTCATCTGGCGCAGACATATTCACCAGCCGGCCGCGTTCAAGCATGACTAACGTGTCTGCAAGACGCTCAATCTCTTCCATCTGGTGCGAGCAATAGATAATTGTGCACTCGTCGGCATGCGCGGTGTGAATTAGGGCTTCCATAAAAGCCCGCTTGGCAACAACATCTAGCCCGAGCGTCGGTTCATCAAGGATCAACAATTGTGGCCGCTGGGCTAGCGCCAGTGCCAAATTGAAACCGGCACGTTCACCGCGCGACAGTTCACGCACCCTAGACTGCAGCGAAACAGTAAAATAGCCGAGGACCTCGCAAAACACTGCTTCGTTCCATCGGGGATAAAGTCGCGACTGCATCGCGACCAGTGCATCGAGCCTCATCCAAGGCGGCAACGTATGCGCGTCGTTCACGTAGCCAATCTTGCCGCGCTGTTCAGGAGTTAAATTCGATGAAACTTGACCAAGCAGATATGCGTCACCGCAAGTCGGCGTTTGAAACCCTAACAAAATTCGAAAAAGAGTGGATTTTCCAGAACCGTTGGCACCAACAATGGCGTGAATGTGCCCCGAGGGAAGCTCGATCGTCAACCCGTCAAGAGCACGTTTAGAGCCATAACAAAGTACCAGGTCATAAGCGGCCAATATCGGAGACGAAACAGTCATTTTTGTTCGCCAGCCTTTCGGTCCCACAAGTTTTCGAGTGCACAATTAACGACCCGCATTGCTTCGTGCGAGGAGCATCCAATCGCGACAATCTCTGCTACGAAAATATCCGATGCCTCACGTAAACGCCGGGATTGTTCCTTTTGCGAAAGCCGCCCTTTGGGTTGTCCAGCAACTAACATGCCATGACCGTGCTGGCCGTTCAGCCAACCCTCTGATGAAAGTTCTAAATAGGCCTTGGCAATTGTGTTGGGGTTCACCAGCAACTGTACTGCGAGCGCGCGGACGCTTGGCAAGCGGTCGCCAGATCTAATCTGTCCGGTTGTGATCGCTAGCCTAATTCCATCAGTTAGCTGCCGATTGATCGGTCGTGGGTCGCTGGGAACTAACGTTAAACTCAAGGGAACTGCGCGTGACAACCTGTCTCTCCAAATTAAGTGTATTAGTGCATATAGTACAATCTTCAGCTGTCAAGGTACTATCGATCTTGCACCACCCGCTTAATTTCGCTGATGGAAATATTTGAATTGGGACTGAGTAGATAAACAAGAAACTACACCGCCACAGTTTCAAAATAATCAGAGCAAGCCCACCTTTCGCCTGTTCGGCCCCAATCTACACCAAGAAAGCGTATACGGTCTGTAAATGCCTGGCTCAACGCAAACAGCAATATGCCGCGATAGAATAGCTCCTCCTCAAATCCGGGCATTGTCAGTTGAAAGACGATTTCTTCGGACGACGCGGGTTCACTCACAATAGCAGAGGCGAAAATGACAAAAATGCACAATAAACAAGAGCTACCAGTATGCCGCTCTTCAGGCTTCCTTGGGCTTGATCCATATGCGAGCCACACGCACGCCAGCCAAGCGCATGGCGCGCGGCAATTGCCAAGGTTGCTAAATCCCCTGCCAGTTTCAGTTGCTCGGTGGCAGCACATCGGGGAGCAAACCGTAACCCTGCGTCAAAGGAAATCATTGAGCGCA
>JAYSRI010000144.1:0-12688 GCA_043721175.1 Alphaproteobacteria bacterium | reverse complement strand
AGACACCATGGGATCATCTGGATTTGACCAACCTGCCATTTCTATAACTCCATTGCCAAGGCATACTTTGAGCGGATTTTGGTGGTATCTGGCAAGGGGGTAAGTTAGGCTTGCACCAGTTCAGTGACGGGGATTATGATCCAAAGCACGCAAAGTCACGTAACATTCCACAAATTATGGACTAAATGAACTTATGCTTGCGCCCCATGTAACTCAGAACAACGACATGCGTTATCAAGCCACATTGCTTGACTATGCGGCCGGTAGTTTGCCTGCCGGGTCCGCGTTTGTGGTCGCTGCGCATCTGGCGCTGCAGCCACAAGCTGTTGTGTTATTGAGTGACCTAGAGGCGGCAGGTGGCGCGTTGCTTGATGCGCTGGCTCCCGCGGCGCTCGCACGCCCCGAATGGGGCCTTGATGTTGGTGATATGCTAAACGAAGATAAAGCTGAAGTCAGTGACGTAGCCCACGTCCTTTCAAGTTTGGATCAAGGCAAGTGGAAGCGCAACTTAGCGGGCATGTTGACCAAGCCAGTTCCTGGCGTCGATGCGCAGCTATTGAAGCTGGAAGCGGGGCGCAGCGTTCCCAACCATGGCCATTACGGTAGTGAGCTGACTTTGGTTCTATCGGGCTCCTTTGGCGATGGTCACGGGGTCTACGTGCGGGGTGATTTGGTTGTGCATGACGAAGAAACGCAGCACCAGCCAAGTGCAGTGTCCAATCAAGATTGTATTTGCCTCATTTCCCAAACCGCGCCAGTGCGTCTTGACGGGGCGTTAGGCTGGCTCATCAGTCGGTTTTCCAAGTGATCGCTCCTCAAAAAAGGTTTATCGATGTCCTTTGCCTTTCGCCTTTTGTCTGCCCTAGTTATGTTGTCTGGGATTTTCATGGTTGAGCAAGCCAACGCCTCCCCAGGCCGAACCGACTTTGAAATCTTAATGAACGGTCGCCCTGTTGGGAACCATGTCGTCACTGTTACTGAAGCTGGCGGCATCACAACGGCGCGCATCGCCATCAACATGGCTGGCCGCGTTGGCCCCATTGGCTTTTCCTACGCACACCGTTGTGAAGAACAATGGCGGGGCGCTCAATTATTGAAAATCGACTGCGCCGACCGTGAAAACCGAAGCTCTAAGGTGCTGACCGGCGCGCTTGAAGGTGCCAATTTTGTCATCAATGGATCCGGGTTTAAGGGTATCGCCCCCAGTGGCGTGATGCCAACAAGTTGGTGGCGCGCAGCAACTGTGCGGCAGTCGCGCATTATGAACAGTCGAGACGGCAAGCTCACGCCAATCAATGCTGTTCGCGTTGGTGTTGAAACGCTCACAGTGGGGGGCGCACCAGTGCAAGCCACCCACTACCGCATTCGCGGGCCTGCAAACACTGATCTTTGGTACGATTCCGCTGGTCGTTGGGTCGGTAACGCTTTTCGTTTGGCAGGGCAGAGCTTCGTCTATCGAAAATTGACGCCGCTATCTGGTGCCCCGCGCGACTAGACAAGACGGCAATATCGCGTCACATTGTGCGAAATTCACACATATTGTTCTCAGTGTTGTGCGAAACATACACAATGCGAGGTTGCGATGCCCCTGAAAAGTCAATGTTACATTATAGTTGGCGGTGCCGGTTTGGTTGGCAGTGCTTTGGCTCGCGTTTTGTCAAGCCAAGGCCAAAGTGTGATCATTTGCGATCATTTCGGCCACCTAAACGACCAAAAATGGGCGCATATGCCGAGCAATCTCGCTGACATTTGGACGCCTGATGCATTGATCCACAATCTGGAAAAAACGTGGCAATCCATTGCTGGTGTTATCCTGCTAGCAGATGGAGGCCATCAAGACGGCGATATCGACGCCCTTTTTGAAACGTCGTACCATCTGCCCCGTCGTGTCTGGGACTTTTGTGCCGCCAAACAACGCCCGATTTATTGGGCTTCCAGCACCCAAGTTTACGGTCAGGCTGCGTCAAATTTATCAACTGATCCTGCTGTTATCGCTGCTTTCAAGCCCTTCACAGCCTTTGGCCGCGTCAAGCAAGCGTTTGACGTGTTTGCTGCGCGACAAGGCACAGGTTCACAAGCGCCCCCGATTGCGACGGGCTTTCGCCTCGTCAGTGTTTATGGTGCTCACGAAGATCACAAAGCCGAATTAGCCAGTCTACCGAACCTGCTTTTAAGCGCAGAACGCTATGATCGACAGGTCACACTCAACACAAAGAGCGCGGAATACGTGCGCCATTGGCTTCACGTTGACGATGCAGCTGGTGCCATGGCTGCGCTCATTCTTGAACGCCGTCGTGGCTATTTTGACATCGGAACAGGGCCAACAATCACAACCGAGGATTTGTTGGCAAGTGCAAGCAAAGTGGCGCAGCAGAATATCGGCAACAGGTGCAACTGGGATGGGGGGCATTTGGCAAATGCACATATAGCTGCCAACCTGTCGCCACTTGATATGTTGCACGCCAGCATTCAGTTTCGCACACTCGAGCAAGGCTTAAGTGACATATGGCAGATGATGTAATCCATGCGGCGCGGCTTTTAATGGCGCAGTATGGCGATGACGGGGCGATTATCGCTGTGATGCGTGCAGCTGAAGCTGCCGCGTCTGGCGATGCTGAGTTAGCAGATCATTGGGAAGCCGTCAGCCTTGCTATTGAAACCGCTGACACACGTCGCCCAGATGCCTGACCCGGACAAGGCTTAACCAGCCGTACACGTTGGCGCGCGCACACCGATGGCAGCAACCTGATTTGTGTCCAACAGTGAACTTGTGCGACCACCGCCGTTAGTGCGGCAATTGCAATCGGGCAGGAACAAAAAGCTTTGGCTGATGCTAGTCGGCAATACCTGCGTTTGGCGGCCCTGCCCGTCCAAGGCTATCAGACCCCTACCTGAGTTAAAGGCGCGACCACTGCTCAGCAGGGCATTGGTGCGCAGATCGCGGACGCTATATCCACCCGTACATCCTTGAGTGAACGTGGCGACGCTAGAGCGGGCAACGGGAGCGCCAACATATTGTTGGGGTGCTGAGTAACCACCACTTTGGCTATTCGAACTCGCGTCAGCACCACCAGAACCGCCCCAATTTGGCACTTGCGAATGTGGGCGATGGGAACAACCCGATACAAGAAGTGCCAAGCAAGTCATGCCGGCACAGGTTGCCGAGAATTTCATGTGGGCTGGTATTGAGGTCATGCGTGTCATTATAGGTCCGTCCACAGTGTTTAGGATTACTGAATTAACCTTACCCTTATCATCACATCTCACGTTGAAAAGTCCATCTATCCTGTTAAGCGAACTTACTTGTTCGTAACGTCAACTTTTCGTCAAAAGTCGCTAGGCTGTGACAATCTCTCGACCTTGGTGTCGGTGTCATGCTACCCGCCCCACTCCCATGCGCCTGACCCAAGATCGCCTTTCCCGTGTCCTTGACCGCTTTGATGAGATCGAAGCGCGCCTTTCTGTGTGCTCGGAGGGCGGCGAGATTATGCGCTTGTCCAAAGAGCGCGCGGCTATGAGCGATGTGGTGGACGCGATCCGCAAGGTTGAAGGTGCACGTGCCGAAAAATTAGAGCTTGAGCTGATGGTTGTTGATTTGCCTGCGGGCGATGAGATGGCACAAATGGCCAATGCCGAACTTGACGTGTTGCGCGATACAATACCAGCGATGGAACAAGCGCTACAAATTCTGCTGTTACCCCGCGATGCCGATGACGAAGCCAACGTTATCCTCGAAGTGCGCGCGGGAACCGGCGGCGATGAAGCATCGCTTTTTGCAGGCGATCTATTTCGCATGTACCAACGTTACGCCTCAGCGCGCGGTTGGAAAGTCGAAATCGAAAGTATCTCCGATGGCGAAATGGGCGGCTACAAGGAAATCATTGCGTCTGTCACCGGCGACGGCGCTTTTGGTCGTTGGAAGTTTGAAAGTGGCGTGCACCGGGTTCAGCGTGTGCCGGTCACTGAAGCTGGCGGGCGTATCCATACGTCTGCGGCGACAGTCGCTGTGTTGCCAGCTCGTGAAGATGTCGAAATCGAAGTCCACGATAAGGACATTCGTATCGACACATATCGGTCATCGGGCGCTGGCGGGCAGCACGTCAACAAAACTGACTCGGCGGTCCGCTTGACCCACTTTCCCAGTGGCATCGTTGTTACGTCGTCTGAGAAGTCCCAACATCAAAACCGTGCCAACGCGATGCGTGTGCTCAAAATCCGGCTTTATGAGCGCGAGAAAGAGGCGCTCGCTGCTGAACGATCCGGCATGCGGTCGGCACAAGTGGGATCAGGTGATCGCTCTGAACGCATCCGCACGTACAATTTCCCTCAAGGCCGCGTTACCGATCACCGGATCAATCTGACCTTATATAAACTAGACGCCTTGCTTGAGGGCGGCGGTTTGGATGAAATGATTGAAGCCTTGATCGCTGACGATACAGCGCGCAAACTGGCTGAAGCCGAGGATTAGTCCCTGCGGCACAAGCTCGCCTAAAGCTCCCAGCAGTTCAGCAGACATCCAAGCCACTCATTGCTTTAAGGCAAGCCCAGCTCAACTGGCACAAATCCCGCAACCAACTCCCCGAACCCGGTCAACTGTGCCGGAAAGAGACAATTATCTCTCGATTGAGGAGCTACGGACATGACTAAGGCAAAAATCATTCTCGCAAGTGTCGCAGCAATCGCTTTGATGCCCGCCATCGCAAGTGCACAACATGCACCATACAACGTCTTGAACGGTCAAGTGCAATTGAACGACGTCATCGGCACTCTGAATGTCCAGATGGGTGGTGCCAACGGTATCACAGGCACAACCCTTGCGGCTGGCAATAACATGGCCGCTAAGGCTGTTGAGCGAGATATGAATGTGCGCTCTACCCAGTCGCTTAACGGTAATGTCGTTGCAGACAACCAAATCAGCGCAGGTTCAGCTCGTGGCGTCACGATTTCCACCGCTGTCGCGCACGGCAATGCCGTCCAAGTCGAAGGTTGCTGCGCAACCACAACATCAGAAACCAGCCAAACCACCACATACGGCAAACAGATCAATGCAAATTCTGTTGTACGTGTTGGTTCCGCTGATACCATCGTCTCAGCAACCCAAAGCACGGGCAACACCTTTGCTGGTTGGACAGCCAATGGCTCCACCAATGGTTTTGCCGCGCAATATAACGGTGCAACTGTCAATTCAAACTCGGTGATCGAAGCCTGCTGCAACAATAACAGCGCAACTTCTGGTGCGGTCGCAGCTGCCAACTCCGCACGTTGGGGCGGCGAGAACGCCACTGTCTATGGCAACGTCGATCAAAAGAACTACGCCGACGTCACGGCCAGCTCGCGCGCATCGATCCATTCTGGCACAAACGTGACCAGTGCAGCTGCTGCTGGCGGTAACTTGGCTGAAATCCAAAACATGTGGGGCTATGCCCAACTTGATGGTCGCCAAGAAAACAACAACGCCATTACATCAGGGTCTGTCGTACAATTGGGCGATTGGGGTGGTTATGCGGTTTCGGGCGCCAATTCAGTTGGCAACTCGGCTTTGGTATCGAACCTTGGTTCAGACGTCACAATGGGCATGGTTCAGAACAATAATGGCATGGTAAGCTCCTTGGCTACTCTGGAGGGCAACAGCTCTCGCGGTGGTGTCGGTTCGGTGTCGTCAATGGCAACAGGTAACGCGATCACCGGTTATGCCTGCGCATCTTGCGGCAGTTCCAGCGTAAAAGTGGAGGGCTACACCGCCCAATACAACAACGCCGCCGTCGTTGCGAACACCTATGTCGGCGTCGGCACGGCTGGTAACATCGCCGCAAGTGCCACCGCCATCGGCAACACCGCGACCTTCATCGCTCAACGCAGCCACTAGATCGCCGTGCTTCATTTATGAAGCACATCAGGTCGATCTAGCACTTTGAATGAGAGCATATTTTTTGCGAAAATCTGACCCAGATTTTACGCAAGATGCTTCAAGTTTTAGCGTTCAACGTCTTCATAAAGGGCGGTCCAAACGGGCCGCCCTTTTTGCTTTCATTCTTAACCACTCTGCGCTATAATGTGAACGTCTGGTCCGCCAGACTATGGTGATAAACGCGCGTGAAATAAGCAGGCCGGACCGGGGTGCGATTCCCCGCGGCTCCACCAATCTCTCAACTGGCCATTTCCTAATGGGATGGGGCCAGTGAGTGTGGGGCCGATCAGGATCGACGGATGTGTAAAGACGTGGCTTTTGCTCGCGTGGGCTACGTCAACAGCCTATTTTTGTAAATGCAAACGATAACTTTGCACAGGAAATCCGTTTGGCTGCGTAATGCGGTCTGACTGATGTCCGACTAAGTCCCAAGGCGCAGGTCTTGGGCGGGGCTCGGAGGGGAGCCTGGCAACAGAATCCCCTCCACTTTCCCGCCTCAGCGATACAGCAGAAACTATTCCCACCCCACGACTTACGATGTAGCTTTCCTACAAAATTCTAATGGGAGGCGACCATGGACGACACAACCTCAAAGCGACACGGTTCAAAACGCCAGTTTATCGCGACATCGGTTTCTGGTCTCATCGCCCTCACGCTTGCCAAATCCGCAGACGCGCAAACTGCTGGTGCAAATGCGGCAACGACATACAGCCCAATTTTGCGTGTCACCTTGGCAACCCCACTGCCGCTCGACAAAAAAATCTACATCTCTGGCAGCTTCAATGCGTGGGGTCTGGGCACACAGGCTTGGCCGATGACCATGTTGCCGGACGGCTCGTATGCTGCAAGATTGCCCCAGTGGGTACGCGGTAATTATGAGTTTAAGTTCCATTTGGGCGACTGGAGCAGTGAAGCGATCAACGCGCGCGGCAGCAAAATGGGCAATTTCAACGCCAACTTCAGCCCGCGCAAATCAATGTTTGAGTTTAAGATTGACGGTTGGCTCGCCTTGACTGCTTGGCCCAAACCAGGTTCGACAGCACCGCGCGGCGTGACATTGCTTAGCGACGATATGCGCATTCCCCAATTGGGTCGCAATCGCCGCATTTGGGTGTATTTGCCACCCAGCTATGGCCAAGCTGGCAAGCGCTTCCCCGTCATCTACATGCAAGACGGCCAGAATGTGTTTGACAAAGCCACCTCCTTTGCCGGCGAGTGGGGCGTGGACGAGACCCTTGATCGCTTAGCCGCTAGTGGAGACGGCGGCGCGATTGTCATTGCCATCAACAATGGCGAACGAACCCGCGATGAGGAATATCACCAGATCCAGCCCGACAATGGTCGCCCTGGACGCGCTGACGACTACCTCGAATTCATCGTCAGAACCCTCAAGCCTTTGGTCGACAGCGCGTTTGATACCAAGCCTGACCGCCTCAACACCGCCATCATGGGAGCCAGCTCAGGTGCCAGCATTTCTCTTTTGGCGGCGCTGAAGTATCCAGACGTGTTTGGAAAAGCCGCACTATTTTCAACCCCGCTTTGGCTGGCACCTAAGTTTGACGCCATGGCGACCACAGCCAATGCCTACCGCGAAGGCACCAAACTCTGGTTCATTTGCGGTGCCAACGAAAAAGTCGGCCAAGGCCCGCCGGGGATGTTCGCCCGCGATCAACCCGCCCTTATTGACGCCCTCGCCACCGCCGGCTTTTCCCGCACCACCCAACTCAAAGCCAGCATAGACCCCCAAGGCCTACACAATGAAGCCTTCTGGGGCCGGACCTTTGAGGATGCGTATCGGTGGTTATTTGTCATGTAGTCGCAGCTTTATTGGACTGCGCAGTGCCCATTGAGATGACACAGCTGCCGATCGCTAAACTGCGACGGATCGCGGCGTTCAAAAGTCGCTCTGCGAACGAAGGCGTTTGTGACTACTAGGGAGCGCATGATGATCGTGCGACTTTGGTAAGTCGCGATCCGCGCTGATACGAAAAGCTGGAATTCTCTCGCCCAAATATTGGCTTTGTTAGCAGTCTAGATCGCCGTGCTTCATTTATGAAGCACATCAGGTAGATCTAGCACTTTAAGGTAGATCTAGCACTTTAAGATAGAGCATACGTGGCCCAAGAAAATCTGTTTCAGATTTTGCGCGCGATGCTTTGGTGGGCTTCAAACCCGCGACCCAATGGGTTGAGTTGCCTGATTTAACGCCCAAACTCGAAGCGCGCTTGCAAGAGGTGCCGCCCCGCGCGAGGCGTCAATTTGCCCAACCAAACCCGCCAAAGATTGTCCCCTTGCTTGCGCGCACCCATCCAGCACGGCCCAAAATTCAGGCTCTAGCGCCACACTAGTTGCATGGCCGTCGAGCGAAAGTGAGCGTTTGGTGAGGTTCATGTTATCGAACTAACTTGGCGACGCGATGCAGCGCTGGGATAAACTGGGGCTTGTGTCATGTCTTAGCCTTCTTTGTCTCACGCATGGCACCATCAAGGCGGCTAGCTTCAAGGTGAGCTTTGGCTTTACCCAGCGCCTTGGCTGCTTTGCTTTGCCCAAACGTCACACGGTTTTGCGCGGCGAGTTGGTCTTTTGCAGCGCGGGCTTTGGTTTTTCGGGCGATACGAAGGTTTATAGGATCAGGCATTGTTTGATTGTATCGTTGGTGTCAGCCGCTCTCAAGTCGCCATCGCTTTCACGTCCGCCATGTCCTCGCGCAACGTGCGGCGCGCCAATAAAAAGAATACAACGACAAGCACGCCCAAGACACTATGCCATGCCAAGGAAAGGCGAAGGCCATGCGCTTGAGCGACTTTGCAGGCAGCGTCCCCTGTGGTTGCAACACCTTTGGCGCAAAAAGTCGCGAACTCAGTGCCAAGTGGGGCGGTCAGAGCAAAGTGTTGCGCGGTCAGGACATCCGACAAAAAGCCGACTGTAAAAGGTCCAACGCCAAGGCCGATCATATTGAGCACAAATAGCATCAGCGCCACAGCGGTCGCACGGCTACGCGGTCCCACAAGCCCCTGAATAGATGCGTAAACCGGGCCGTACCAGATGGAGTTCAATAGGCTGGGCACCGTCAATAATGCCATCGCGAAATAAGCGTTGTCCGCAAACATCGCCCACAAAAAGAAAGGAACCGAGCAGATGAAGGCAATCATCGGGATCGTCATGTAAGCGCGCACATCTGTCTTGGCCGCGCGATCAGCAATATAGCCGCCAATCATGGTGCCAAGCACGCCCGCGACAATGCCGCTGAGCGCTAGAAATGTGCCGATTTCGGTGAGCGACAAGCCATGCACGCGCGACAGCATCACGGGGATAAAGGCGCTTTTTCCATAGCTGAGGAATGAGATCATCGTTGCCGCACCGACCACATACCAATAGGACTTTCGGCCCGTCAGCTCCTTAGCGGTGTCCAAAAGGCTAGGTCCTGTTCCGGCGCTATGCTGGGTGACCAAGCCCAAGACGCGGGGTTCTTTCAACGTATAAAAAGCGATCAGTCCAACAATCACGCCTGGCAACCCAACAGCTGCAAACGCCCAGCGCCAACCAAAAGCATCGGCAATCGTTGCACCAATGATCAGACCCATCGCACTGCCAATGGGAACTCCGAGCGAATAAAATGCAATCGCAGAGGCGCGCTTATCTGCGGGCACATAGTCTGAGATCAGCGAATGGGCAGGTGGCGTACAACCCGCTTCGCCAATACCAACACCCATCCGCGCCGCCAGCAAATGCCAGTAATTTTGGGCAAGTCCCGAAATGGCTGTGAAGGCGCTCCAAATGACCACAGATACCGAAATGATCTTGGCGCGATTGCCGCGTTCGGCATAACGCGCAATTGGCAAGCCAAGGATCGTGTAGAAAAAAGCAAAGCCAATGCCCATCAGCAGTCCCAGCGCGCCGTCGCTAATACCCAAATCCTTTTTGATTGGCCCCGCCAGAATATTGATGATGCCGCGATCAACAAAGTTGAGCGTATAGATCACCAGCAGCATGGTCAGGGCGTAGCGCACATAGCTAGTGCTGAGTGGTGCGGGACCGCTATTTTGCCAGGTGTCGACGCCATCCTTGTCCACCTGAGGTGTCTCTGCACTCATAGTTGTCGCCCCCGCACGTTGTTTTTGTAACTTGGTTGTCACACTTAATCAGGGGCGCGGATGCTTGTCCACATATATCGCGATCACGAATTGTTGGGCGGGGTGGGTAATTAAAATTCTGCTTGAACAAGTTTGCTTCGCTTGGGACGAGTTTTGGTGCAAGCTGTGCTTGAACCAAAAGCTCTGCTTGAATTGTGAGGTGCTTGATTGAGGCCGTCAAGGCAACCGCTTCGCGGCGCTGAAGCGGCCTTGACTGCCCCAATCAAGCGCGCAACTTTCACAAATTAAGCGCCCGTCAGTTCGAGTAGGTCAAGGCCGCGCAGCGCCTGCGTAGCAGGTTGCCTTGAGGCACTTGGACTGGCACATGTACAATGAAGTGCACGTTTTGAGTGAGCAGAATGATCACCAAAAGCGATCCCAAGCCCTTTTCTTACTTTGTGTGAAAAACAAGCAATTCGAATCAGAGTGAAGCAAGACACCTGTGTTCATAAGTCTTGGAGAATTTTACCAAGCATAACTCATTTGTTGCAATTTCCTACCCTGAACCCTACCCTTGACCCAAAGCCAGCGCACGTCTATGCCTTAAGTGAAGTTTGAGGGAACACCGTCCATGCGCAATGTTGCACGTCTAGTGGTTATGAGGCCGCAATCTGGTAGAGCATAAGCTCTAGTCCAGTTTGCGGCGTTGTAGGTTCTGGGGCTCACAAGGCCCCTTTTTTCATGCCCAAAATCCAGCCATAAGCCCACCAGAGATAAACCCATGTTTGACACCACAGAGACCACGCCAATGACCGACACGCCTACCGCCTCCCCCGCTCAAACTGCCTCAATCGAAATGACAGGTGCAGAAATCCTGATCCGCGCCATGCAAGAGCAAGGTGTGGACACCATCTTCGGCTATCCCGGAGGGGCGGTGCTGCCCATCTATGACGCAATCTTCAATCAAGAACAGATCACCCACGTGCTGGTGCGTCATGAACAGGGGGCAGGCCATGCGGCGGAAGGTTATGCACGCTCGACTGGCAAATGTGGCGTGTTGCTGGCGACGTCGGGGCCGGGAGCCACTAACACGATCACGCCCTTGGTCGATGCATTGATGGATAGCATTCCGTTGGTGTGCATCACAGGTCAAGTGCCAAGCCATTTGATCGGGACTGACGCGTTTCAGGAATGCGACACCACAGGCATCACGCGCAGTGCTACTAAGCACAATTATCTGGTGACCAACGTTGATGATCTTGAGCGCATTGTGCATGAGGCGTTTCAAGTCGCCACGACTGGACGACCCGGCCCTGTTTTGATCGATATTCCCAAGGACATTCAGTTCAAAAAAACCATCTATCGCGGCAAGCCAAATGACCTGTCGCCCCATTATCGCCCGCCCACAAATCCAGACTTGATCGCGATTGAGAAGGCCGTTGAGATGATGGCGGGGGCCAAGCGCCCGATTTTCTACACCGGCGGTGGGGTGATCAATGCAGGACCAGAGGCATCCAAGCTGTTGATCCAATTGGCCCATGCCACGGGTTTTCCTGTTACATCCACCCTGATGGGTCTAGGTGCGTTTCCTGCCGCTGATCCCCAATGGCTAGGGATGCTGGGCATGCATGGCGCGTATGAATCTAACATGGCGATGCATGATTGCGATGTGATGATCTGCATCGGCGCGCGTTTTGATGACCGCGTAACGGGGCGCTTGGACGCGTTTTCGCCAAACTCAAAGAAGATCCACATCGACATTGATCCTTCCAGCATTAACAAGAATGTGCGCGTGGATATTGGAATTGTGGCGGACGCTGGCAAAGCCATCGCTGCCTTGTTGGCGCGGTGGCAGTCCTTTGTCGGACACAAGGCGGACATCGCGAAGTGGGACGCCCAAATCGACACATGGCGCGCCCGCAAGGGCTTTGCTTACACCCAAGGCACCGATGTGATTAAGCCACAATACGCCGTTGAGCGCCTCTATGAACTGACCAAAAACCGCAACACTTATATCACCACTGAGGTCGGTCAGCACCAAATGTGGGCGGCGCAATTTTACCGCTTTGAAGAGCCTAATCGCTGGATGACCTCGGGCGGGCTTGGCACCATGGGCTATGGTTTGCCCGCCGCGATTGGTGTGCAAATGGCGCATAAGGACGCGCTGGTGATTGACATCGCGGGCGAGGCCAGCATCCAAATGTGCATGCAGGAAATGTCTTGCGCCATCCAATATGGCCTGCCCGTGAAAGTGTTCATCCTCAATAACGAGTGGATGGGCATGGTGCGCCAATGGCAACAATTGCTACACGGCGAACGCTATTCGCAGTCCTATTCCCACGCGCTTCCAGACTTCGTGCTGATGGCGCAAGCGTTTGGTGCCAAAGGCATCCGCTGTTCCGATCCCGCTTTGCTGGACGCCTGCATTCAAGAAATGATCGACTACGACGGCCCCGTCATCTTCGATTGCCGCGTCACCAAAGACGAAAATTGCTTCCCGATGATCCCGTCAGGTGCGGCGCACAATGAGATGTTGCTGGGCGATGATGGCAAGGATTTAGGGAGTGCGATTGGGGAGACGGGGAGGGCTCTGGTTTGAGACTTGGAGCGCGCAGCACTAGCTGCGCCAGACTGCTGACAAACCTGTTTGCTCAAATTTTGGCTTTGGGAGCGCGGCATACCAATGCCGCTTTTCGCCAAAGAGCGG
>JAYSRI010000143.1:0-4597 GCA_043721175.1 Alphaproteobacteria bacterium | reverse complement strand
GGCAATCGACCTTCTATTTTGATTTGGGCGCGAACACGTCGCTTAACGCCACCCCCGGCGCACCGCCTAACACAACAGGTTACGCTACATTCGGTAGGGTGACGGCGGGTATGGAAGTGCTTGATGCTATCGCTGCGGCCCCACGCGCACCCACAGGCGGCCCATTTCCCAGCAAAGCGCCACTTGTGCCGATCATAATTGTTTCTATCAAAACCGATCCACCTGCGCCCCCGCTGGGAGGACCGCTTTTGACACCCAAATCTAAAGCCAAAGCAAGCCGCCTGCCGCGCGCTCGACCATAATCAGCGTAAGTCTCAAGTGCGGATTGCCGATCCGCGTTCCACATCCACAAGCTAAACATAGCTCACCACCTCATATTCAATCCCGTCATCATCAAAATAGTAGAACCGCCGACCGGGGCTATAGTCGCCGTGATTAAAGGGTGTAAAGCCAGCCGCGATGACCTTGGCCTCAATCGCACCAAGATCATCGACCTCGAGGCAGATGTGGTTGAGGGGCAGGCCTTTGGCAAACTGGGTTGGCGCGCCACTGTCTTTTGGCGGGGAGTAAACAACGATGTATTGGCTGTCGCTGCCGACGTGAATGGAATTGCCGCCACTTGCGGATGGCCCTTGCCAGCGTATGTGCCAGCCAAAAATATCGATCAGCTTTTGGGCGGCTTTAGCATTATCTGTGACAGTGATGTTAACGTGTTCAAGTCTGGTGGTGGTCATTTTGGTGTTTCCTTGTTGGGACGGCGCAGCGCCTGCAGCGCCTCTCACGGTCAAGTGTGGCCTAGATTGCAAAAAGTGCGCAGCAGGCGCTGCGCGGTCCAAGCAACTTGTCTTTTGTGCAACCTCAACCTAGGTTGAGGTCAAGCTATTTTGGGAGGGCAAAAGCAGTGAACGCAAACGATGTGATTTCCATCGGCGATTTAGCGGCGCGCACGGGCGTTTCAGTCTCGGCGATCCGCTTTTATGAAGGGAAAAATATGATCACGCCGTTTCGCTCTAGCGGCGGGCAAAGGAGGTTTTTGCGCTCTGACATTCGCCGCGTGTCATTCATTCGCATCGCCCAAGGCCTTGGCTTAACGGTGGAGGCTATCGGCAATCATCTGCGCGCATTGCCACAAGGCCGCACACCAACGATTGAGGATTGGGCCAGCATCAGTGCGGATTTGAAAGTGACCCTCGACGCACAAATCGCCAGCCTGACCCGCACTCGCGATATTCTTGACGGCTGCATCGGGTGCGGTTGTTTGTCGTTAAAAAAATGCGCGCTGTATAATCCAGCTGACCGCGCCAGCGCGAAGGGTGCTGGACCGCGCTATGTGCTGGGTGATCGGGCAGGGGTAGCTTAGCGTAGTTCGATCACAATATGTCCGTCTGCAAGCAAAGCCTCTGCGGTCGACCAACGTTCTTCAAACCATTCTAAAAGTTCATTGTTGCCAATATTGCCGATGCGACATCAGACAACGCGGACCAACTTGTCTGGGTTTGAGCGGCTCATTAAAGCGAAGTCGGAATCCTTGGTAATGATAATGTGTTTCTCTGCAAGTGATCGTTGCCAAATCTGTTGATCGGTTGCATCGCGCAAACCGACATTTCGAACATGAACAGCGTCAACGCCTCTCTCGACAAACCAAGTTGCTAATCTTGGCAGCATGTTTTGATCGATAAGTAGCTGTATCACTCGGCAGCAACAATGACTGGAAGTTTCGTAACGCGTGCAGCATAACTTAGCACTGCACGTATATCCTCAACCTCCAAGTCAGGAAAATCATCCAAGATCTCAATCTCACTCGCCCCGCCAGCCAATTGGTCGAAGACGTCTACAACGCGCAATCGCATCCCACGGATGCAGGGCTTTCCAAAGCAGACTTCAGGATTAACGGTGATGCAGTCTGAAAGATAAGTGGTTGCCATGCCTGCATATTAGCAGAATGTTGCGGGCGTTCCAAGAAGAGAAAAAAGACATTTGCCGCCTTAGCCTGAACGCGTCATTCACGCCTCTATAGCGCTTTGCGTCGATAAAATGTCGTCCATATAGTCAAGAAACGCTCGCGCCTTGGATGTGTGGCACCGCGACAATGGGGTGACAGCAAAAAGGCCGGCGCCAGTGCCAACACAATCGGGCAGGAGCCGTTCAACATCGCCGTTCTCTAGTTCGCTCTGAAAGAGCCAAGCTGGTAGAAAAGCAATCTCGGTATGGGCCAGAACCAAGGCTCGCCCACCAATGCCGCTATCGGTTGTTAGGTATGATGACGGTGGTTGAAATGCTTGAGTTGGGTTCTCAAAGTGCGAAAGTGCTGTGGATTGGCGACCAGAAATGACAAGGCTTGAATGGCTCGTTAGATATGACAAGGGTTTGTTGGTCGTGTTCGCAAGCGTGACCCGATGTTGCGAAGTTCCAAATCAAGCCACTTTCTTACGCGGCAAAGCACCGTTTCCGCAACGTGACAAAGAACTCAAAACTTTGTGAAAATTTTACCTTAGATTGCTACTGTCGATTATCGGAGGCGCGAATGCGGATAATCAGCTATAGTAAGACGACGATGATCACAAACGCAATTGGATGCATTGTCCTTGCGCTTTTGGGTGGTTGGGCATTTTTAAGTGTGGAGCACTTCCAGCTAAAATGGTTTGGCGGTTGTCTCGCAGTTTCGCTGCCAGTCGCGGCGTTCTTTTTGTTTCGGCGTGCTTTGGGCGACTGTCATGCTTTAGCTTATAATGGCAAAGGCATGAAAGTAACCACTTTGTTTCGCGAGGCTATTTTCTTCTGGCCTCAATTGCATGATATCTCTTGCGAAACACTCCAACAGCAAAGCCTGTTTGGACTGATTAAACAGAATGTCGGTTATTATCTCGTGTTTACATTTTACGAGGACGGTGATCTGCGTAAATTCCGGATCAATGAAGGTCTGCTGAATATTCCAAAAGGCACTACTCTTGCCTTAATCGAAGACATCACTCGGGCTAGCCAAGGACCCCAAAGCCAAGTTCAAGCTCAGCGCGCAGGCCAAGCGCAAAGTCAATCGCCGTCATCGCGAACCCGTTACGCCGGAACACCCGCGTTTGGACGCAAGCCATTTTAAGTGGGATAAATGGAGGCCTCGCCCGGAATTGAACCGGGGTACGCGGATTTGCAGTCCGCTACGTCACCACTCCGCCACGAGGCCTTCGTTACGCTTGTTGCGCGCTAAGTGGATGCGCCGTGTAGCAGAGCATGGCGGGGGCGGCAACGTGCGTGCGCAGAACAAAATCTTGATCGGCTTGTATCTGCCCATCAATCTTGCCCAAATGGACCGGTTGATTGTAAGTCACCTGGCGACTAGAGCGATCAGCCACTAGCGTTTGAACGGGGACTGATATGGATTTCCAAGCCGCGCGCGCAACAATGATTGAAAGCCAAGTGCGCACTAACGACGTAAGCGACCTGGCATTGCAAACGGCGATGCGGAGCGTCGCGCGCGAAACATTTGTTAGCGCCGACAAACGCAATTTTGCTTATGCAGAAGTGACGTGTCCGACGCCCAGTGGCCGCGCACTTTGGAAGCCGCGTGACTTTGCTAAGCTGGCCCAAGCTGCTAAGCCCTTGCTTGGCGACAATGTGCTCGTGATTGCGGGGGCAGGGGGCTATAGCGCGGCCGTATTTGCTGCCATAGGATGCCGTGTAACCATTCTAGACGAACATCAAAGCAATGTTGACGATGTCGTTAGTATCGTCGGCCAATTGGTAGAACCCCCCGCCGGACCATTTGACATTATTTTCGTAGATGGAGGCGTTGAAATTCTGCCGGATGCTTGGGGGCAGGTGTTGGCAGAGGGTGGGCGTTTGTGTGTTGTGGTTTTGGCGGGGCCGATGGGAACAGCGCAAGTTCTCACAAAAAGTGGCGCAGCCTTATCCGCCCGAGTTGTATTCGATGCTATTGTTCCGAAGTTAACTGGCTTTGAAACAGCGCCCGCTTTTGCATTTTAACGATTTGTTGTCAGAATTAGGCCATCGCTAGACTAATAAGGGCAAAGCGCGCTAGCTTGGCTTTTGATTTTTGCGATTCGTATCTAGTGAGGGGCCCCATGAGCGCCGCAGACGCACAAGCTGAACCAACCATGGAAGAAATCCTGGCGTCCATTCGCAGGATTATTTCCGAAGATGACGCGGCTCCTGCGCCTAGCGCGCAACAAGAAGCCGCGCCGGTCAATAATGTGGCCTATGAAGACGATGTACTGGAGCTGACAGAGCCAGTTGCGTCTTTGCCAGAAACAGTGTCGCCAGATTTTGACTTTGATGCGCTTCCAACCGAGTATGAGCCTGAGCAATCATTCGACGATGTTGTGGTCGAAGATCGTTGGGCCGAACCAGAGCTTACAATGGCACCAGTTCGTGAGGCCTATCAGCCGCCGCCACGCGTTGAACCTCAACCTGCTGCATTTCAAATGCCCCCGCCTGTATATGCCCAAAGCGAAGGCTTGGTTAGCGATCCGGTTGCCAGTTTGACGGCAGACGTATTCTCGCAATTGTCGCCCAGCAAAGTGTTCCCAGAAGTGTTTGCTTCTGGCAATTCGGTTGAGGCCTTAGTTGTGGCGATGTTGCGCCC
>JAYSRI010000142.1:0-1852 GCA_043721175.1 Alphaproteobacteria bacterium | reverse complement strand
GCCGATGGCAGTGGTGCACCGCCGCTAGACGTCCAACCAACAGTCTCAGGTGCGGAAGATCCGTTGCTTGCCGATGGTGGCGCTGTCCCTGCACCCCCTGCTCAGCAAGCTGTCGCTTCAAATGTTCCAACGCCAAAGCCCACCACGGTTATAGTGCCTAAGCCTGCGCCTGCTGCCGTTACCCGTCCATCTCCTACTCCCGCGCCCAAGCCAGTTGTTAAATCGGGACCAGTGCAAGTTGCGCAAGCCACGCCGCGTCCAATCCCGACCCCGAAAGTGGCAGTTGTGGCTAAAGCGGCACCAACGCCAACGCCAACGCCTGTGCCAGTGGCCGCTAGCACAGAGCCCGCTGCCGTGCCGACACCTCGTCCAGCGTCCAGTGGTGGCAGTATTGCGGCGCAATTGGGGTCGTTCCAGACACGCGCTTCGGCGGATACTGCATTGGCGCGCTACAGGGCTTCTGGACTGTCAGGTCCAGTGTCAGTTGTTGCTGCAGATTTGGGCGCAAAAGGAACATGGTATCGCATCCGCGCCACAGGCTTTGACAATCGCGCCGAAGTTGACAGTTTCTGCGGTAAAGCTCGTGGTGCTGGCGCTCAGTGCATTCCATCGGGTGGCCGTTAAACAGTAGTTGCCCGTCGAGTTGCAGTCGCGATCTTCTTAACGGTCGCAAGAGCGACACATGTCGTGGTGCTTAGCGAGGGAATGTTACGATGAGCCTTGCTTGTATTCTCGATGTAGCTGGGCCGATCCTGAGTGATGACGAACGCAATTTGTTTTCGGCATCGGACCCATGGGCATTCATACTGTTTGGTCGCTCGTGCGAAACACCCCAGCAAGTACGGACGCTATGTGAGGATTTGCGCGAAAGTGTTGGCCGCGATTGCCTAATTTTCATTGATCAGGAGGGCGGGCGCGTTCAGCGTTTGGCACCACCTATTTGGTCACAATTTCCGCCGCTTTCAGTTTACGGGAAAATCTACCAAACTAGCCCCGAACTAGCAAAAGAAGCCTGTTACCTCCACCATCGCTTGATGGGGGCCATGATGCACGACGTTGGAATTAACGCCGATTGTGCCCCTTGCTTGGATTTAACAATAGAAGGCGGTCATGGTGTTATAGGTGATAGGTCATTCTCGAGCGACCCACTTGCTGTAGCACTATTGGGACGTGCAGCCATAAACGGCCTGCGTGATAGCGGCGTAGCCAGCGTCATCAAGCACATGCCGGGGCATGGTCGCGCAGAAGCTGACAGCCATGCACAATTGCCACGAGTCGAAGTTGGCTCCCAAGCATTGGCGCAAGACATCTCGGTATTCAAATCGCTCTTTGATGCACCAATGGGCATGACAGCACACGTTATTTATGACGCGCTCGATCCAGATCATCCCGCCACGTTGTCATCAAAATTAATAACAAAGACTATTCGGCAAGACATTGGATTTATTGGTCTTTTGATGAGTGATGATATCTCCATGAAGGCGTTGAGCGCTCACAATGATCAAGTGGCTAATGCCGACATCGCCTTTAATGCAGGCATAGATGTGGCGATGTTCTGTCATGGATCACTTGAGGCGCGATTGGCTTTTGTAGCGGCATGTCCGACACTTTCAGGTAAAAGCCTGCAACGCGCACAAGCAGCGCAAGCCTTCGCTCGCCATCCAATTTTACCCTTTGATGCCGAGGCGGCTTGGGTAAGGTTTGGTGAATTGACTGGTCTGGGACGCAACTTTGTCTATTCGTTGACCGAGGATCCAACCGCCAAGGCTTGGGCTTGAGCATGGCGTATATCGGGGACGACGACAAAAGCGATGTGTTAGATGCTGCAATTGGCGACATTGAAGATACTACC
>JAYSRI010000141.1:0-4602 GCA_043721175.1 Alphaproteobacteria bacterium | reverse complement strand
CAACACATCCTTTACTGGCTGGCACACAGCCTATCCTGACGCTGGCGTCCGCCTTCTTCCTGAAACGCTGCGGCAAATCCCGTTTGAAGGCGGCATGCCTTTGATATTGGCGGAGTTTACGGGTACCGCCGAGGCCATTTGTCCGCGTGGTCTTCTCAAGCGAGTTTTGGCTCGCGCCGATGATATGGGCTTTGCCGTCAAAGCAGCGGCGGAGTTTGAGTTTTTTGTGTTTGAAGAAACACCTCATTCAGTTCGCGAGAAAAACTACCAGAACCTCAAAAATCTGACCCCCGGTTTCTTTGGCTATTCAGGCTTGCGCAGCGGTGTCCATGCCGAGATCTACCAAGACCTCCTGATCCTCTGCGAAGAAATGGATATGGAGATTGAGGGCTTGCACACCGAAACGGGGCCAGGTGTTTTGGAGGCAGCATTGAAGGTCGATGACGCATTGGCCGCCGCTGACAAGGCCGCTTTGTTCAAAACCTTTTGCAAAATCTTCTTTCAACGTCGCGGCTTGATGGCAACTTTTATGGCCAAATGGTCGCAGGATTGGCCAGGTCAATCTGGGCATTTGCATAGCTCCCTACTCGATAAGAAAACTGGCAAAGGCATCTTTTTTGACCCCGATAAGCCAATGCACATGTCCGACGAGCTGCGCTGGTATGTCGGTGGTCAGCAAGCCCTGATGCCCGAACTTTTGGCGATGGTGGCCTGCACCACCAATAGTTACGCGCGTTTGGTGCCGGGCTTTTGGGCACCAACAGAGGCAACATGGGGGTATGAGAACCGAACGTGTGCTTTGCGGGTCATTGGCGGGTCTGAGAAATCCCAGCGTGTCGAATATCGAATAGCCGCGGCGGACATCAATCCTTATATCGCGCTGTCCGCTGCGATCGGGTCGGGCCTTTGGGGTATAAAGAATAGAATCGAACCTACTGCCCCGATCGTGGGTAACTCCTATGCGATGACCCACGCCGATGAATTGGCCCTTCCCCGCACACTGATGGAGGCGGCGGGCAAGTTGCGGGCGTCAGCTCCAGCACGCGCGTTGTTTGGTGACGCTTTTGTTGATCACTATGCCGCCAGCCGTGAATGGGAAGAACGCGAAGCCCGCAAAGCCGTCACCGACTGGCAACTCGCACGTTATTTTGAAATCATCTAAATCAAATCAGGAGTTATCTCATGGCGGACATCGTCTGCATATCACCCATTGATGGGCAAGAACTTGTGCGTCGCACTACGGCTAGTGGCGGCGAAATCGGCGCTGCATTGACGGCGATGCGCTTGGCCCAAAAAGACTGGGCACAAGTATCTTTGCACGATCGAGCCGTGATCTTACGCCGTTTCATTGAGATTATGCGCTTACAAAATGATGAAGTGACGATTGAAATCGCCCGGCAAATGGGTCGTCCCGTACGTTATGGTGGCGAATTTCGGTCGTTTGAAGAGCGCGCCAATTATCTGATCGATCTAGCACCATCGGCACTGGCACCAAGCCTACCCATTGACCCCCGCGATGGGCTAACGCGTTACGTGGCGCGGGTTCCCGTTGGCATCGTGTTTGTGGTGGCTCCTTGGAATTACCCCTATCTAACCGCGATTAACACCATTATTCCGGCCCTCATGGCGGGCAATGGTATATTGCTCAAGCATGCCGCACAAACCCTTTTGGTGGGCGAACGTTTCCAAGCCGCACTTGATCAAGCAGGCTTGCCAGCGGGCTTGTTCAAAAACCTCGTGCTCGGTCATGATGATACGGCTAAGATATTATCGAGTGGCTTGGTTGATCACGTAAATTTCACAGGCTCCGTTGAAGGGGGCCGCGCGATTGAACGCGCAGCAGCAGGCACGTTCACAACCACAACATTGGAATTGGGCGGCAAAGACCCCGCCTATGTCCGCACTGATGCCAAGCTGGATTTTACCATCGAGAACATTGTCGACGGGGCTTACTTTAACTCGGGCCAATGTTGTTGCGGGATTGAGCGCATCTATGTGCATGACGCGCTTTACGACCAATTCGTCGAAGGGTTTGCGGCGTTGACCGCGACTTATGTGCTCGGCAATCCACTCGAACAAACCACGACATTGGGCCCTATGGCCAACAAGCGCTTTGCCGATTTGGTGCGTAGACAAACGGGAGACGCGCTCGCAAAAGGCGGCAAGGCACTGATTGATCCGGCGCTATTTGCACAAGATAGAGTCGGCACGCCTTACATTATGCCCCAAGCCGTGATTGATGTTGATCATAGTATGGCGATCATGCGCGACGAGAATTTTGGCCCCCTCGTTGGCATCATGAAAGTCAGCGATGACGCGAGCGCCATCGCATTGATGAACGATAGCGACTATGGCTTGACCGCCTCAATCTGGACCCAAGATTTAGACGCGGCGGAGGTCATCGGCCTACAAATCGAAACCGGCCTCGTGTTTGCCAATCGTGCCGATTACGTCGATCCGGGCCTTGCGTGGTCTGGTGTTAAGAACACGGGACGGGGGGCATCGGTTGGCAAGTTAGGTTATGACGGACTTACCCGCCCACGCGCTGTCCACTTGCGAAAGGTCTAAGAAGTCATGTCTCTCCCCAACGTGAATTGGAACTACCCTACCTCGGTGCGCTTTGGTGCAGGCCGCATCGCTGACTTGGCAAGCTGTTGCAAAAGCCTTGGCATCGCGCGGCCTTTGCTCGTGACTGACCCCGGAATCGCCGCTTTGCCCATGATCGGGGCAGCAATGAATGCACTCAAAGAGGCAGGTCTATCCGCTGGTTTATTCAGCGACGTCAAACCAAATCCAGTTGGGGCCAACGTGACGGCTGGGGTCATCGCCTACAAAGCCGGCAACCATGACGGCGTCATCGCATGGGGCGGGGGCAGTGGATTAGATGCCGCCAAAGCCATCGCTTTCATGTCTGGCCAATCCCGCCCACTCTGGGACTTTGAAGATATTGGCGATTGGTACACACGCGCTGACCCAGCTGGGATTGCGCCTATTGTTGCTGTGCCAACAACGGCGGGAACAGGCTCAGAAGTAGGGCGTGCATCGGTCATTCTGGACGAAGACACTCACACAAAGAAGATTATCTTCCACCCAAAGATATTGCCAAGCATCGTCATTCTCGACCCTGAGCTGACGACTGGCCTACCAAAATTCATCACCGCCGCCACGGGCATAGACGCGTTGTCGCATTGTCTTGAAGCTTATTGCGCACCGGGTTTTCATCCCATGGCAGACGGCATCGCGCTCGAAGGGATGCGCCTGATCAAAGAGTATCTGCCACGCGCCGTTGCGAACCGCAGCGATATAGACGCGCGCGGCAACATGCTCGTCGCTGCCAGTATGGGCGCTACGGCCTTTCAAAAAGGCCTTGGCGGTATGCACGCTTTGGCCCATCCAATTGGCGCACTCTATGACACTCACCATGGGGCCACTAATGGCGTGCTGATGCCTTACGTTTTGGCGTTCAACAAAAGCGCGATTGAGGAACGTATCGGTCGCTTGGCGGCCTATCTCGATTTACCATCGCATAGTTTTTCAGGTTTCATGGATTGGATATTGGCGCTGCGCGACGAAATTGGGATACCCCATGACTTAAGTGGCTTAAAGCCCGGGATCGACCGTTTCGAGGAGATCGCCCAAATGGCAGAGAAAGACCCTTCCGCTGGTGGCAACCCAATTTTGTTTGATGCGACGGCCGCCCGAAAAGTGCTTGATCAAGCGCATCGCGGTACGTTGGGTTAGGCCAATTAGGCCAATTAGGCCCCAATTTAGCGAAAGCGTTGAGTACGGCTCATCGATATGGTGAGCCGCAGGCAATGTCCCTGTTCGTCGACCATTCTATCGCTCAATACCCAAGGACAATAGTCGTGGTGGGGCGTATTTCCCATACCATGACAAACTGCCACCAAGCCACATAGCGCTTCCCATGCACCCGTTTTTAGCGTGCTGGGCAATTCGTTATCGAACAGAAGCCCTATTGCTCACACTTGCTGGGGTGTGACGCAGGCATTGAACTTAGACCATGCCTCAAACCTCTGGGCCTTCCTGATGAAAAAGAAGTCGTATTTGTCATGCTTGATGGCTTAAACGCGTTCACCTTTCTGGCGGAACTAAGACTTGCGCGCGTTGAACGTCCTGTCAAAGAGGTGATCTGGGTAAAATTGGCAATGTTGGTCAGCACTACTTTCGCAATTGCCCCATAGGAGTAGCGAGAGTTATGCTAACAAGTTCCTCGTCCGACACGTCGTGTTCAATCGGGGGAATGTCATCAAAGATCACCCATTGCTGCACGATTGCCGTCGTGTTTTAGAGATTTTTCGCTCGCAAACTTGTGCCAGCGGAAGAATATCCAATTCAATTACAACACTGGATTGCCCATGACTGATTTCAGGTAACCTCAATTGCGCTTTATTTGTCGCATTTTGGCGCACACCCGACAAAGTGAGGTTGTTGGCTGCACAAGTTCGTTCAATTCGTCCGTCGTTGGGTCTTTTGCGCACTCGCTCTCTTGCTTTGTCACCGCTCATGTTTCGCGACGTCGGGACTCACTAATCTGAAGATGTTTTAAAGTCCTTCGGCGGTCACTTTCCCCGCAAACAATGC